>CAZCRM010000038.1:0-12107 GCA_964501085.1 uncultured Methanosarcinales archaeon
CCCCTACCTTCTCAATAGCTCCTTTCTTAGCTAATATATCGCCAAGCTTGCTCATGACATATAATTGGGGTTATGCATTAATAAATATTGGGTTAAAGTTATCGCTACCCAATCAAAAACCATATCTACAAAAAGTAAAATAAGGTAGCCTTCATGTCTCAAAATCTCATTACCAAGGTAAAGGCTGCAAGAGAAGCCTCTATAGCCATGGCAAGCATACCCACAGGCATCAAGAATAAAGCTCTTGAATCAATGGCATCTGCTCTGGATAATAACAGGGAAAAAATCATCTCAGCTAACAAAAAGGATATTGAAGCAGCAGAGAAGCTCGTTAATGAGGGCAAACTCTCAAAAGCTCTTGTTAAGAGGTTAAAGGTGGATGATGTGAAAATAGATGAGATGATTGCAGGTATCAAGGATGTTATTAAACTCGAAGACCCTATAGGCAAGACCTTATCTGCTATTGAGCTTGACAATGGTTTAGAGCTATACCAAGTAAGTTGCCCTATAGGGGTGATAGCTGTAATCTTCGAATCCCGCCCTGATGTGGTTCCGCAGATAATGGCATTATGTCTCAAAAGTGGTAATGCTACTTTATTTAAAGGAGGGAGTGAAGCACAGCATTCCAACAGAGCAATCTTTGATATCTTAGTTAAAGCCATTGAGAGCACGCAAGGCATGCCTTCAGGAGGCTTTGCTCTCATGGAGACCAGAGAAGAGGTGAATGAGATTCTCAGGCTAAATGAATACATAGATTTGATAATCCCCAGAGGATCAAACCAGTTTGTTAGGTATATTCAGGAGAACACCAAAATACCTGTATTAGGGCACTCAGAAGGTATTTGCCATGTGTATGTGGATAGCAAGGCTGATCTCAAGAAAGCTATAGATATATGTTATGATGCAAAGGTACAGTATCCAGCAGTATGCAATGCCATGGAAACCTTGCTTGTGCATAAGGATATAGCAGAGAGATTCTTGCCTGAAATGGGTAAAAAATTCAATGAAGCAGGGGTTGAGCTTAGGTGTGATGAAATAGCATTTAAGCTATTAAAAGATCAGGGATTCCTTAAAGCGATACTCCGAGCTACTGAAGAAGACTGGAGAACTGAATATAATGACCTCATACTCTCCATAAAAGTAGTAGAATCGCTGGAAGAGGGCATAGCTCATATAAACAAATATGGGTCGCATCATACCGATGCAATTGTTACAGAGGATAAAGCAAATGCCTATAAGTTCCTTGAGCTTGTGGACTCCTCAAGCGTGATGTGGAACGCTTCTACACGATTTTCAGATGGTTTCAGGTATGGTAAAGGTGCTGAAGTAGGGATAAGCACAAACAAGATTCATGCACGAGGTCCAGTTGGTATGGAAGGTCTCACAATCTATAAGTACATTCTCTTGGGTAACGGGAATAAAGTGGCGGATTACACAGGAAAGCATGCTAAGCCCTTTACACATAGAAGGCTTGAGCTAAGCTTTGCAGATAAAATGAAAAACATAAAATGAACAGAAAGGAGATTTTTAAGGATATCAAAAGGATTGTTCTGAAGATAGGCACTTCCTCACTAACAAATGATGATGGAAGTTTTAACAGAGCATTGGCAGAGAACATAGCAAACCAGGTTGCTCAGCTCAAAAAACTTGGAAAAATCGTGATAATCGTGAGTTCAGGTGCTATTGGAATAGGGGTTAAAGAGTTAAACATGAAACAGCGTCCACGTGAGATACCTCTCCGTCAGGCTGCAGCTGCAGTTGGGCAAACCATTTTAATGCAGGAATGGCAGTCAGCTTTCAAAAAACATGGAATAAAGGTTGCCCAGATACTTTTGACCTATGAGTCCTTTTCCCATAGAATGACCTATCTCAATCTCAGAAACAGTATCTCTGAGCTTCTTGAGTTCGGTGTTGTGCCCATAATCAATGAAAACGACCCTGTATGTGTGCATGAAATCGAGGCTACGTTTGGAGATAATGACAAGCTCTCTGCCATGGTAGCAAGCAAGGTTGATGCAGAACTTTTGATAATGCTCTCTGATGTTAATGGCTTATATGATAAAAATCCAAAAAAGTGTGAAAATGCAAAATTGATAAGCACTATAAAGAGAATCACGCCTGAGATAGAGAAGTTAGGAGGGAATCCAACCAGCATGAAAGGGGTTGGAGGGATGAGAACCAAGATAGAGGCTGCCAAGATAGCATGCATCTCTGGTTGTCATACGGTGATTGCTAATAGTGCGATTGATAATGTTGTTATGAGAATAATGGAAGGAGAAAACATAGGCACACTATTTCTTGCCAATAATGAGAAGCACAAGAATAGAACGAGATGGATAATACTTTCAAAGTCATCAGGAAAGCTCATTGTGGATAAAGGGGCTGAGGAAGCCATAAAGAAACGAAGAAGTCTTCTGCCCTCTGGAATCATTGAGGTTATCGGAATGTTTGATCGAGGAGATATTGTGGAGATTGAGTGCGAGGGAAAGGTGTTTGCAAAGGGTATTACAGATTATACCTCACAGGAGCTCATCAAAATCAAAGGAAAGCATTCTGATATGATAGAACGCATTTTAGGTTATAAAAATTATGATGAAGTGATACGTAAAGATAATATTGGCTTGTTATAGTACACAAAACCTATGTACTTCTAAGCATAAAAAGGGGAGAGAATGAAGGAAATACTCGAAATCATTGAGAACAATCCGAAGCTTAAACCTGAAGAAATCGCATCAATGACAGGGCTTAAAGCATCAGAGATAGAAGCAAAAATCAAAGAAATGGAGAAAAGCGGGATTATACGCAAATACAAGACAGTGATTGACTGGGAAAAGGCTGGAGAGGAATACGTATATGCCATTATCGAAGTTAAGGTTGCTTTACGTGAGCGTACAGGCTATGATGCTATTGCAAAACGCATAGCCAAGTTTCCAGAGGTCAGGTCTGTGCGCCTTCTCTCTGGAGACCATGACCTCTCTTTGACTGTGAGAGGAAAAACCATGAAGGATGTGGCGTTCTTCGTAGCTGAAAAGATAGCTCCCCTTGAGCAGGTCACTGGCACAGTAACACACTTTGTATTGCGCACATACAAAGAAGATGGAGTTATGATGTTTGAGAAAGAGCGTCCTGAAAGGCTACCAATATCTCCATAACATGCAGGAAAAATTCATCTCACATCGAGTTAAGGATGTGCCTCCCTCTGGCATACGCAGATTCTTTGATCTCGTTCTTGGGATGAAGGATGTGATTTCCTTGGGTGTGGGAGAGCCAGACTTTGTAACCCCGTGGCATGTGAGGGAGGCATGTATCTATTCACTGGAAAAAGGTTTTACCTCATATACCTCAAACCAGGGTCTTCTTGAGCTTAGAGACCTTATATCAAAACGTATGAGGTTGGATTATAATGTTGACTATAGTGTGGATGAAATCCTCATCACAACAGGGGTAAGTGAGGGTATAGACCTTGCATTCAGAGCAATTATTAATCCAGGGGATGAGGTAATCATTCCTGAGCCTTGTTATGTTTCTTATAAACCAGGTGTTATTTTTGCAGGTGGAAAGCCTGTTCCTCTACCTACGTATCAGGAGGATGAGTTCAAAGTGAGTGCTGAGGAGATTGAACAGAGAATAACCAGTAAAACAAAAGCCCTTGTTCTGAGCTATCCCAACAACCCAACTGGAGCGGTTATGAGAAAAAAAGACCTTGAGGAAATCGCAGATGTGGTTAATGAGCATGATATTATGGTGATATCGGATGAGGTGTATGATAAACTCACCTATGATGGCAAACACACATGCTTTTCTTCAATTTCAGGAATGAAGGAAAGAAGTATAATACTGGGCGGGTTCTCCAAATCTTATGCCATGACAGGCTTGAGAATCGGTTATGCAGCAGGAAGCAGAGCTATAATCAATGCAATGACCAAGATTCACCAGTATACCATGCTCTGCGCTCCCATCACAGCACAGATGGGAGCTATTGAGGCGCTGAAGAACGGAGATGGAGAAATGAAAAAAATGGTGAGGGAATACAATAGAAGGAGGAAGCTCGTTGTGAATGGCTTGAACAAGATAGGACTTGAGTGTTTTGAGCCCAAAGGGGCATTCTATGCCTTTCCCTCTATAAAAGATACAGGGTTAAGCTCAGAGGAGTTTGCAAACAAGCTCCTGAAGCAGGAAAAGGTTGCGGTTGTACCTGGGAATGTGTTTGGGGAATCCGGGGAGGGATATATAAGATGCTCCTATGCAGCCTCTCATGAAGAACTGGTTGAGGCTCTTTCTCGCATCCAAACATTCATTGATTCTTTATGAAGAGATAAACCCACCATACTGTGGTTAATGGAGCGATTATTAATGTTGAAATAAACAAGCTGATGAAGGGTGAGATTACTTTAAGAACAGGAATGAGATTCATTATCTGCACCGCAATCATCAGCACAACCGCCATACTTAAGGCAATCAACCATAGGATAAAAACATCAAGCTTATGCCTGCTGAAAAATCGCACACCTGCGAGTATTCCTTCTATCGGAGGAAGATGACTCACCACAAGGGCGTATCTATACATGGCAAGCACAACGCTCAGTATTAACGAATATATAACCCATATAAGAATCCCTGCGATTAATAGTAAGATAGCATCTAACTTAGGAGGTAACAGATTATTGATGTCGATTTTCATGGCTCCAGGCACCAGGAACACTATTCCTACCAAATATAGTAGCCCTACGAGTATTTCAGCAAGAAAAAGGTTAACAACATTCCTTTTGCCTTCTTCTATCATAAAAGAGAGTTCTGATTTCCCTGTCTCTATTGCCTGTTTAGCCATTCCAATGGCTCCTGCTGTGAAGAATGAGGAGATGAATAATGAAATTAGAATATAGACTATTATAGAGATCATAATTTCGAGAAGGTGTTTGTGTATTATGGAAAGCATAGTCAATATTACCCTCTCAGGGCTGGCATGTTCAAGCGTTGTGGATGAACTAATAATAGAGAATAATAGCACCCCAACCATGATAATAGCTAGCAAACCTGTTATAATAGCATCGAGAAGAAAAGGAATTCCAAGATTTAGATTCTTTCTATAGGTTTCGAATCCTTTACCTATAATCTTACCAAGATCCTCTGGCATTGTTACCTCAATACGCTACATGTATTTGCTTGTATGGAACTACCTTCCTGTTTCAGCAACCAGACTCAATCCCAACACACCCTGAGCCACAAGAGGGTTTCTCCATTTCAGGAAGGCAGGTTACTAATGTCCTCCACAGGCTTCGGGTCTTCCCAACCTAACAATCTTTCAGCCTTGCACATTAAATATGCAGAAAAGGAATATAAGTTTATCGTCTCTCTTCTTCCTTTCAGAAGGGAACTTAGGCTGGAGTTAAATCTCTCATCTCAAAGCCTCTTTTAAACGGTTGAGTAATTCCTTCATGTCCTTACACATAACCACAGACCTCTCTATCATGAGATTCACATTACCTTCAATACCCAATGTCCTGAAATCAGTTCTCAATCCAAACACTGGTTTTCCTGTTGCATATGCATATCCAATCTCCCATGCTGTACCTGAATCTACATCTGCTCCATCAAGCACAGCAACCATTACATCTGAGTTATTAATCGCAGCTATATTTTTTTCAAAGATGGCTTGATGGGAGCTATTATATTTATTATTGGAGTCCTCCTGAGGAAGAAAAACCTCGAAACCTATTTTCTTTATTTCATCTCTGAGCTTTCGGTTAAAATCACGCTCAGCCTCTGAAAAAAGCGGTGCTGCAAGATAGACCCTTCTCATACATTATGATTCATCTTCACATAAAATAAACATATTGTTCTGATCAAAATAAAATTATCAAACCTAACACATGAGCAGAAAGCAGCTATATAAGGTTACGAAGTATTTATCAGCAGAAGAGAATGAAAATATTACAGACGACTTTCAAGGAAATGATGATGAAACTTCAAAACCTAATTTTTATAAAGTATGAAGTGAATGTTACTTATGTTAGAGGCGAACTTTAGCCAATGATTGGACATAACCAAAACATTATCCAAAATTAGCAAATCTCATAGGTTGCTTGCCCTTCGTTGGAGATCTGCCCATATGGTTCGCCTTCCTTTGACTGCGCCCAAATCCATTAGGGACTTTAAATATAAGCGTGACAGTTATATGTCATTTCGCTTAAGGAAGAATAAAAGATGTCAAGTCGCTTG
Source organism: uncultured Methanosarcinales archaeon (assembly GCA_964501085.1). Lineage (GTDB taxonomy): Archaea > Halobacteriota > Methanosarcinia > Methanosarcinales > Methanoperedenaceae > CAZCRM01. Next base: position 6,220 of record CAZCRM010000038.1, read on the forward strand.
ATAGAAATATTTGAGGATGAAAAACTTGTAAATAGAATTAAAACACGCCTACCCTATCTGTTTTAACTTGCAGAGTTAGAAAGTTCAAGAGCGGGAAAGACTGGAATGGAAGTAGGTTCTCTTCGTGAAAGGATAATTGTCGCTTTGCTTATTTACAAATTTGGAGAAGCCAATGTCGAGACTGAAATTCCTATAACAGAGCCTGAGGTTGATGTAATATTGTTTGGTAAGCCTGTATCTATCAAAACAATAACTGGTAAGGGATTTGGCGGAGTTAAACTTATATGGACTGTTGACGCCCAAAAAGCAAAGGAGTTCAGTGAAACTTATTACCCTCATTGTGATATTTTGCTTATACAGATTAACTGGGGTGGTATTGGAGGATTTTATTATATACCTTTGGAAGCACAAAAACAACTTTTTGATAGAATAGGCAGAGTAGAGTATATTAAACTTCCTAAACCTGGAACAAATCCAAGAGGTGTAGAGATAACCAAAAAAGCATTATCAAGCTTAGCTGAGGATAAAATGTCTAAGGTTATTGAAATACCCTGGCAAAAAGCAAAAATAGATTACAACCCATACAAGAGGTGGGTAGATTATTGGAGGGAGGATTGAGATGAAAACTAACCGAAGAAAAAGAGGAACCCAAACAAGTTCTTTTGGTTCTCCAGGTAGAATAAATCATGATTCTACAGTTTTTTACACGAGCAAATTATATGAAGGCTTACCCAAAGAGCAGAAGGTTAGGTATGTAGAAGCTCCTGTCCCTCCGCAATTTTTAGATAAAATTTTTTGTAAATCTTCTGAAAAAATGGAAGAACTACCTGACAATAGTGTTCATCTGATGGTAACTTCACCACCTTACAATGTAGGAAAAGAGTATGATGAGGATTTTACCCTTGAAGAATACCTGGAATTCTTAAAGAGTGTATGGAAAGAGGTCTATAGAGTACTTGTTCCTGGAGGTAGAGCATGTATCAACATTGCAAACTTAGGAAGAAAACCATATATTCCCCTTCATGCTTTTATAGCGAAAGATATGTTCGATTTTGGTTTTCTCATGAGGGGAGAGATTATATGGAACAAAGCTTCAAGTGCAAGTCCTTCAACAGCATGGGGTAGTTGGCTTTCTGCTGCTAATCCCACCTTAAGAGATGTTCATGAGTATATTCTGGTCTTTTCTAAAGGAACATTTTCAAGAAATAATATAAATAAGCGAAAAAGTACGATTTCTAAGAAAGAATTTCTTGAGTTTACCAAGAGTGTCTGGACATTTCCAGCAGAGCCAGCTCATAAGGTTGGGCATCCAGCACCTTTTCCAGTAGAACTTCCTTACAGATTAATTCAGCTCTACACATACGAAAATGAAGTTGTTTTAGATCCTTTCATGGGTAGTGGACAAACAGCTATTGCTGCAATAAAAGCGGGAAGGCACTATGTGGGGTATGACATAGAAGAAGAATATGTAAAATTGGCAGAAAGAAGAATAAGAAAATTTTTAGTAGAATATAAATCTCCTAAATTGTTTGAATTTACAGGAGGAAATAAATAATCAATAGATGTAAAACATGATAAAATCGCTATTTAGAAGATTGATTAACTTTGTAAAACAGCATTATTGTTGTTTACGCAATTAGGCTAAGCATAGCGATTTATTGCATTTGACTCTACAACTACTGATAATCCATAGTTATTATCCCATGGATAACTTAATTACCCTCCTTTACAATTAGAAACTGAGTGATAGCTATGAGTCTAAAGGATATTCTAAAAAATTTATCTAATGCACATGGCATCTCAGGATATGAGGGTAATGTAAAGAAGATTATTGAGAATGAGGTAAAGCCCTATGTTGATGAGATTAGAACAGACAAGATGGGTAATCTCATTGCCACAAAAAAAGGAGATAAACCTAATGTCATGCTTGCAGCGCATATGGATGAGATAGGGCTTATGGTGAAGTACATTGATGATAAGGGTTTTATCCGTTTTACCAAAACAGGTGGGTGGTTTGATCAGACGCTTCTTAACCAGAGGGTGGTACTGCATACTGAAAAAGGTCAAATCTACGGGGTTATCGGGTCAAAACCACCTCATGTCATGAAGGAAGAGGACAGAAAAAAGGTGGTTAAGGCTGAGGATATGTTCATAGACATAGGTGCTACAAGCAGAAAAGATGCTGAGAAGCTTGGAGTAAGCATAGGTACGCCAATAACCCCTGATATAGAGTTTAGGCTCATGGGCAATGATAGAGTTACAGGTAAAGCGTTTGATAACCGTGCAGGATGTGCCATGCTTGTGTGGGCACTCAGTGAGATGAAAGAAGTTAAAGCAACAGTGCATGCGGTTTTCACTGTGCAGGAAGAGGTGGGGTTGAAAGGAGCAAAAACCTCTGCCTTTGACTTATACCCAGATGTCGCCATAGCAACAGATGTAACAATCACAGGCGACCACCCTGGTATTGAGAAGAAGGACTCAGCCATTGAGATGGGTAAGGGACCTACCATAACAGTAAGTGATGCTGAGGGAAGAGGAATAATCGTACCCCAGCAGGTACTGAAATGGCTTAAGGAAGCAGCAGAGACCAACAACATACCCTATCAGCTTGAGGTAAGCTCTGGAGGTACAACAGATGCATCAGCAATACATCTATCAAAGCAGGGCATACCCTCTGGTGTTATCAGCATTCCCACACGCTACATACACACACCTGTATCAGTGCTGAGCATGAGCGACCTTGAAAAAAGCGCCAAGCTTGTTGCAAGAGCGATAGAGATTGTGGATAAATTTTTCTAATATAAATTATAACACCTACCCAAGGTGATATAGATGAATAGAAGGGATGGCTTTATTTAGCGATATAAAAATACTGGATACCACACTGAGAGATGGCGAACAGACACCTGGAGTTTCCCTTACCACTGATAACAAACTACTGATAGCGAGTAAACTCGATGCTTTAGGCGTGGATATCATAGAAGCAGGTTCAGCCATTACCTCAGAGGGTGAGAGAAAAGCGATAAAGAAGATTGCTAACGAAGGGCTGAACGCCGAGATTTGCAGTTACTGTAGAATTCGTAAAGAGGATATTGATGCCGCTCTTAGCTGTGATGTGGATTCCGTACATTTAGTGGTGCCTGTTTCTGATCTTCATATAGAGCAAAAGCTGAGAAAGGATAGACAGACAGTGCTCAGAACCGCTGTTGAGATGACAGAGTATGCAAAATCTCATGGTCTCATAGTGGAACTCAGTGGAGAGGACGCTTCTCGTGCTGATATTGATTATCTTAAATCCGTCTATCTTGCAGGTATAGAGGCAGGTGCAGACAGGCTGTGTTTCTGCGATACTGTAGGGATACTTGTGCCAGAGAGAACATATGAAATCTTTACTGACCTCTCTTCCTTAAAGGCTCCTTTAAGCATACATTGTCATAATGATTTCGGGATGGCAACCTCTAATACGATAGCAGCCTTACGTGCTGGGGCAAAAGAAGCCCATGTTACCATCAATGGTATAGGAGAGAGGGCAGGTAACACCTCCTTAGAAGAAGTGGTCATGGTGCTTGAGTCATTATACAAATACAAAACAAGAATCAATACTAAAGGCTTATATCCCATATCACGCCTTGTGAGCAGGCTGAGCGGTGTACCTGTTGCGCCTAACAAGGCAATAGTGGGAGGGAATGCCTTCACTCATGAGGCAGGTATCCATGTTCATGGGCTTCTTGCAAATACAGCTACCTATGAACCAATTACGCCAGAAATCGTGGGTCATGAACGTAGAATAGTGCTTGGCAAACATGCTGGAAGAAGCTCGGTTGTGCTTGCACTGAAGGAATTCGGCATACATGCTGATGAACACCAGATCAACGAGATTGTGGCAAGGGTAAAGGAGCTGGGCGATAAAGGCAAACATGTAACCGATGCGGATCTGCAAACCATTGCAGAGACTGTGCTTGGTATATATCATGAGGCAAAGGTCAAGCTTGAGGAATTGACAGTGGTTTCAGGCAACACCATAATGCCCACTGCTTCGGTAAGATTGAAGGTGAATGGAAACAATGTTGTTGAGGCAAGTGTGGGCACAGGTCCTGTGGATGCTGCCATCAATGCACTGAGAAAGGGCATCTCAGGTATAGCTGATATCAAGCTTGAGGAGTATCATGTAGATGCTATAACAGGAGGTACTGATGCTCTTGTTGAGGTATGGGTAAAACTCAGTAAAGGAAACAAGAGTATCACAGCCAGAGGTGCACGCACGGATATCATAATGGCATCTGTTGAGGCAGTGCTCGAAGGTATTAATAGGTTAATACAATAAAATTTAACGAGAAAGAGGTAAACTGTGAATAATACTGTGTATGAATGCTATTGCGAAGCTGGAAGGATTGCAGCAAGGGTGAGAGAAGAGGTTATTCTGAAAGTAAAAGAGGATGTACCTCTTCTCGATGTTGCAGAATATGCTGAAGAGAGAATCTATGAACTTGGTGGGAAACCTGCATTTCCCTGCAACATCTCTATCAACGAAATCGCCTCTCATTATACTCCTGAAGATAATCTGCTGAGATTCAAAAAAGGGGATGTGGTGAAGCTTGACATAGGTGTGCATATTGATGGCTTCATTGCAGACACAGCTATTACCATAGAGGTGGGTACACGAAATCACACAAAGTTAATTAAAGCATCAGAGGACGCTCTTGAAAGAGCCATTCGTTGTGTAAAAAATAATATTACTACAGGAATGATTGGAAGTGTCATTGAGGAAACCATTAAAAAACATGGGTTCAATCCTGTAAAAGATTTAACAGGACATAGCCTTGAGCGATATAGATTGCATGCAGGGATTACCATTCCCAATTGTAAGACCTTTTTTAACCAGAAGATAAAAAAGGATATGGTCATAGCAATAGAACCCTTTGCAACAAGGGGTAGGGGTAATGTTAAGTACGGAAAAGCTCATATCTTCGCTTTGAGAAAAGGTAGAGGATATCAGGAAATCAGGAACAAATTCGGCACACTGCCTTTTGCCAGGAGATGGGTTCCTGATGTAAACCCAGAAAACATGAAGTGGGTGCGAAAGTATCCTGAACTCTTAGAAGCTGAGCATGAGGTTGTCGTTCAGTCTGAGCATACCGTAATCGTTGATGAAGATGGATGTGAAGTAATAACATGAGTAATAACATGAAAGATACCATCGTGTATGAAGCACATGGAAACCTGTATCTCAATATCACAAACAGATGTACTGCAGAATGTGTGTTCTGCATTAAACGTTATTCTGATGGGGTGTATGGCTATAATCTCAGACTTTCAAGAGAGCCTAGTGTGGATGAGGTTATAAAAGAGCTTTCTGATGCAGGTCTTTCTAAGTACAGAGAGGTGGTGTTCACTGGATTTGGAGAACCCCTTGTACGCTTGGATGAGGTTCTTGAAATTACAAGATGGTTGGTAGAGAGAGGTAAATCTGTAAGACTGGATACCATTGGTCATGCCAAGTTTCTATATCCTGAAAGGAACGTTGCTCAGGAGCTTGCGGATGCAGGAATGAAAACAGTATCTATAAGCCTGAATGCACATAATGCTGAGACTTATAATCAACTCTGTCATCCAAAATTCAGAGATGCTTATGAAAAGATGCTTGAGTTCGCTCGAGATGTTTTGAATGCAGGGATGCTGCTCAGATTCACAGTAGTTAACCTACCAGCAGTGGATATTGAGAAATGCAGGGAGATTGCAACACGCTATTGTGCAGATTTCAAGGTGAGGGGTTACGGGGGTCCAGTGTAGGCTTTTTTACCATAAATTATAATAATATTTTAATCATCATACAGGGTAGGAGGGAACTCTCTGAAAAAGCTGATTTGGTATCTGATTGCAGGGACACG
>CAZCRM010000039.1:0-11602 GCA_964501085.1 uncultured Methanosarcinales archaeon
TTAAGGTGGTGAATTCTCTAAAAGAAAAAGAGGTAATCTTCGTGCCTGACAAGAATTTAGCTATGTATGTAGCTAGGCATACTGCAAAGAAAATTATCCCTTGGGATGGATACTGTCCAACCCATGAACTTATTTTAAAGGGAGATATCCTACTTGAGAAGGAAGAACATCCTGATGCTCTGGTTCTTGTACATCCAGAGTGCAGGTATGAGGTTATTGAGCTTGCTGATAAAGTTCTGAGTACCTCTGGTATGTTAAAATATGTCAAACATTCAAGTTCAAAGGAGTTTATTATAGCTACTGAGGTAGGTCTTCTCCACCGCTTAAGAAAAGAGAATCCTGACAAAACCTTCATTCCTGCCACACAATATGCGGTATGTCCCAATATGAAAATCAACACTCTTAAAAGTATTATTAATGCCCTTGAAAAGAATCAGCATGTAATAAAGGTGCCTGAAGATATCAGAATAAAGGCAAAGATGGCTCTTGACAGAATGTTAAGCATAGGGCGAGGCGATTGATGGTATTTCTTGAACTGATACGTTATCGTAACTGCATAATGGCAGGGCTTGCTTCTGTTGTTGGAAGTTTTATAGCTCATAAGCATGGCGATATGATGATGTTATTAGTATTTCTGGTGGTTTTTTTAATAACAGGGGCTGGAAATGCGATTAATGATTATTTTGATGTTGCTATCGATGCTGTGAATCGTCCTGAACGTCCCATCCCTTCAGGCAGAATTAAAAGGAAACATGCGTTTATCGTTTCAATGGTTCTATTCATTATTGGTATTATACTTGCCTATTCTATTTCAGAAATCCCTTTCTTCATCGCAGTCTTCAACTCGTTTCTTTTATACCTCTATGCTTCTTCCTTGAAAAGAAAGCTCTTTGTGGGAAATCTCAGTGTAAGCTATCTCACAGGCTCAACATTCTTATTTGGAGGCTCTGTATATGGTATAAAGGGTATAGAATATACCCTTGTTCTATTCTTCCTCTCAATGCTTACAACTCTCGCCCGTGAGATTGTAAAAGCTATAGAGGATATCCAAGGGGACAGGAAGGATAAGGCATCCACACTACCTGTTTGCATCGGGGAGAAAGCTTCCTCCTACATCGCCTCGATTATAGGGATTATTGCCATTGCACTAAGCCCTTTACCTTACATAACAAAAATATTCAATGAAAGTTATCTCATAGTTGTCGGACTCGCAGATGTATTCTTTTTATATGCTGTATATCTGATATTAAGGATGAGACCAAAGGCATCTTCCAGATACTTCAAGATAGCCATGTTCTTAGGCTTAATTGCATTTATTTCAGGAAGTGTTAGCTTATAAGATTCCTTTGGTACTACGTATATCTGAGCCACTCACCATGATGGCTCTTTTCAATGCAATTCCGAAAGCTTTGAACAGGGCTTCGATTTTATGGTGATCATTCTCCCCTGTAACACTCAGATGTGCAGTGATACCTGCATTACTGGTTAATGACTCAAAGAAATGCTGGGTGTTATGGGGGTTGAAGCCCCCTATCCTCTGATTTCCGAAGCTTGCGTTGAACACCAGATAACTCCTCCCACTAAGGTCAAGCACTGCTGATGCAAGGGCTTCATCCATGGGCACAAAAGCATGTCCAAATCGCTCAATGCCTTTTTTCTCGCCCAGGGCTTTCTTGATAGCATTACCCATTGTAATGCCAACATCCTCTATGGTATGGTGGTCATCCACGCTCAGATCCCCTTCTGCTTTTACCATAAGGTCAAAGGAGGCATGTGTTGCAAGAGAGTTCAGCATGTGATCAAAGAACGCAATACCTGTGCTGATATCTATGTCTCCTGAACCATCCAAGCAAAGCCTCACCTCAACATTGGTTTCAGTGGTTTTCCGTGTGATTTTTGATTCTCGCTTATCATAAGATTGCTTCATGTCCTCTCTCGCCAGTTCTAATTCTCACGGTCTCCTCTACTGGTAGTACGAAAATCTTACCATCTCCAATCATTCCAGTTCTTGCAGATTCGCAGATGGTTTTGATTGATTTTTCAACCATTTCTTCAGGCACCACTGTCTCGATCTTGACCTTATCAAGCAAATCTACGCAATACTCCCTACCTCTCCACTGCTGAACAATTCCTTTCTGCTGACCTCTACCCTTGACATTGGTAACAGTCAAAGATACAACTCCTATATCTGAGAGGGCTTGCTTTACCTCTGTAAGTTTTTCAGGTCTTATTATGGCAATTATGAGTTTCATAGTGGTTTTATCCTCTCTACTGATATCTCTGGATAAACGTTCATCTCATATATAGCTCTATCCAAACCTTCAGCCTCAGTCTCTTTATCTACTCTCAGCAGTCCAGCTATCTTGAGAGTTCCGAAGACAATAATGCCAGCTATCAGTGCCACAATCACCGCGGTAATAGCTCCTATAAGCTGGGGTTTAAGCATGCCTGGAGAGAAAAGTCCCACAGCTATCACACCCCAGAAACCTGAGACTGCATGTACTGGGGTGACACCACAGGCATCGTCAATTCCATGCTCCTCCACAAACCTGAATGCAAGGGGTGTGATCGCACCTGCAACGATTCCAACTATTAAAGCAAAAACTGGAGTGTAGAGATCCGCTCCTGCACAGATAGCTACGAGACCAGCGCACATCCCGTTGGAACACCATACTGGATCAGCCTTGGTTAGAGCGGCTGCTGCCAGGATTCCACCAGCCATAGCCATGGTGGTAGCAACCGCAACCGATGCGATATTAGCACCACTGTTTTCAATAAAAGCAGCGCTTCCAATATTGAAGCCATACCACCCAAATGCCAGGATAAAGGCTCCTAACACCACAAAGGGAATATTATGACCCGGAAAGGGTACAGGCTTACCATTCTCGAACCTGCCCATTCTTGGTCCAAGTATCATGGCTGCGGTAAGACCAAGCACTCCACCGATTACATGCACCACACCAGAGCCAGCAAAGTCATGGAATCCTATCTTGCCAAGCCAGCCTCCACCCCATGCCAGATGCTCGAATAAGGGATACGCCAGTCCCCCTATGACAAGGGATGCCAGAAGATAACCAGTGCTCTTTATCCGCTCTGCCACAGCCCCTGTGACAATGGTGACTGCAGCAACCGCAAACATCAGCATCTTGATAAAATGCGCATAACTTCCAGCATCCACTCCTTCAGGAGACAAGTTGCCCAGCAGATATGCACCACCATAGGCAATGCCGTACCCAATGAAGAAGTATATCACAATCACTGAAGAGAGGTCAAGGAATTTAAGACTCATATGGGTTCCGATATTCTTACTTCTTAGCTGCCCTATTTCCAAAAATATGAACCCTGCCTTCATGAAAAATATCAAAACAGCAGCCCAGAGGAAAAAGAAAACATTAACACCGCTTTCGATCATGGTAATCCTCCGTATATACAGCTAACGCATCTATTCCAGCAAGCTCAGACATATTATCTCACCTCAATAGGTTACCCTTGTATCCCATAGTTATATTTAAAATTTGTGTAAATGCTCTTGGAGAATAGATAAATAACAATGAGGGCGTAAAATATATAAGAAGCTGGAGGTTATAACTCAACAGAGGGGTTTTGACATTGAGGAAAGCTACAGATGTTAACGCTTGTTCGTATGCAAGGGAGTTGAGGATAGATGGGGGTTGACCTTGGAGACCTTTTCGAGAGGAAGGAAATTGAACTTTCTGATTTGAAGGGTAAAGTGATAGCTATCGATGCATATAACGCCATCTATCAGTTTCTCAGTATAATTCGACAGCGTGATGGAACCCCGCTTACAGACTCACATGGAGAGATTACCTCACATCTTTCAGGCATTCTGTACAGAACAACCAACCTCTTTGAGGCAGGTATCAAACCAGTGTTTGTTTTTGATGGAAAACCACCTGAATTCAAGAACTCAACCATAGAAGAGCGTAAAAGAATCAGGGAAGAAGCCAGGGTACGCTGGGAGGAGGCAAAAGCAGAGGGTTCACCAGAGGCATTCAAATACGCTCAGGCGTCTTCATATATTAATGAACATATGGTAGAGGACGCCAAAACCCTTCTGGAGTTAATGGGAATTCCTGTTGTTCAGGCACCTTCAGAAGGAGAAGCTCAGGCTGCATTCATGGCTCAGAACAACGATGCCTATGCAGTGGGTTCGCAGGATTATGATGCTCTTTTGTTTGGCTCTCCTGTTGTGGTTAGGAATCTTGCGGTGAGTGGTAAAAGAAAACTTCCCGGAAAGAGGGAATATGTGGATGTGAGACCAGAACTCATAGAGCTTGAAGATGGGCTTGCAAAGCTCGGGATTTCAAGGGAACAGCTTGTTGATATAGCATTGCTGGTAGGAACTGATTACAACGAAGGCATTAAAAGAGTAGGTCCGAAAAAAGCACTTAAGCTAATAAAGAAACATGGAAGAATTGAAGATGTACTTGATGAACTTGATTCAAGTATCGAAAATCTGGAAAAAATAAGGGAGTTATTCCTCAACCCATGTGTAACCACTGATTATGAGCTTAGATGGAGAAAACCAGATGCTTCAGCCATCAAGGAGTTTTTGTGTATTCAGCATGATTTCTCAGAGGCAAGAGTATCAAAGGCTGTTGAGCGTCTGAGAGAATGTAATCATGGACAACAGACCCTTGACAGGTTTTTGAGCTAAATGACCTTAAATTCAGCTTCGTTCAACTTTATACCGCTCATTCTCGCCATTATTATTAGGCGAGAGATGAACTCAACATATTCCAGACGATTCAGTGCCTCTTCAAGACTTACTCCTATCACTACAACTCCATGATTTCTGAGAATAATCACATCTGATTTCAATGATGCTGAACCAACCGCTGATGCCAGTTCCTTGCTTCCAGGCTGAAACACCCCAACATAACTTACATGTATCAAAGCCCCTTCTGGTATTATAGAGGTGTTTATAATTTCATCCGAGCATGCAAGAAGAGTTGTATAGGGGGGATTCGCATGAATGATGGCATTGACTTCCTGACGTTGCTGATAAATCGCACGATGCATCCCTGTCTCGATAGAAGCTTTTTCTGGAGTCACATCTGAGTTGATACCACAGGTTATTATGGTGCTGTTATTTACAGAGTCAAGTCGAACACTCGAGGCTGTAATCCGAAAAAAATCTCCCTGCCTCTCTGATACATTCCCACTAGCACCTATCACCAGACCTCTTTCTGCCATCTTCTTGCAAATCTGTTCAAGGTTCATGGTTACGTTAGCCCGGCTTAAGATTATACGAACTTTACCCCTATATCTGATAAACCATTCCTGATAGCCATATTTATCAGAAAAGGTGTTAGAGATTCAATCATACGTGATTCCTTGAGAGGTCCGCCATCCAGTGGTCTAACATTGCGTATTTCTTGTGTTAGCTTCATCACAACCTTCTTGGCATTCTCATCATCACCACAAACCACCACATCACTCTCGATTTCTAGATCAAGGTTGCATAGTCGTCTGTATGAGAGATTGTGGTATGCTGAAACCACCTTTGCTTCAGGTAAAAGATGCTGGATACGCAGAGCAGCGCATCCCTCTTCTGGTGGTGTGTATTCAAGCCATTTGTTCTTCCTGCGCATGGGTACAACCAGAGAAATGATGATTTGATTCTTTAAAACAGAACGCAAGCTCTCTATAAGCTCAAGTGCAGCCTCATATGGGACAGATAACACAACAACATCTGCTCTCTCCACCGCTTCCTTATTGGTTGTTCCATCAATATTGCATTCAAGTCCTCGCTCAGTGAGCTTGCATGTATAGCTATGAGCAGCATTTTTTGCCTTTGTTATATCCCTTGACCCAATAAAAATCTCGTGATAGGGTGCCCACCTGCATGCCAGTCCTTCACCAATCCTACCAGTACCGCCCAGAATAGCTATTTTCATATACTCATCTCCTTTAAGATTTTTTGTGAATTAATCATGTAATATACTTAAATCATTCGTTTGCAGTAAAGCTAATAACTGGCTGAGTAAATAACATGGTATGCATCTTGAGCTAACTAATCCTGTTGATTGTGTAGGGGATTTTACCTATGATTTCTACTGGCAGCATAGAGGAAAGAGACTTAACCCTAATGAGGTTATTCCATACCAGAAGCATACTTCATATACATATAAAGAGGTTGTCAGTGCTTTAAAAAACGGAGAGGATGTTTATATTAAAGGAAATGTAGGGCACAGGCTGGGCAGTAGTATGGGAGTGGACTTAAAATTCTTTGGGGGCAGGGGTAATGCTTTGAAGGTGGGTTCAATAGTTGTTGATGGAGATGTTGATTCCAGAATGGGAATAAGTATGGTTTCAGGAGCAATATATGTTAAAGGCAGAGTGAAACCCCCAATGGGTAATGTTGTTGAGGTGGTATCTGATAGAGAGGGATATCATAAATATTGCTCTATCACAGATATTCTTCATGGACAAGAAGAGAATCTACTGCCCCCCAATCTTCTAAAAAAGGATACCTTGTTCCTCAAGGATAAGGTGATTAGAGACACCATCGCAGCCAGACTCTCTGCTGATAAAAGGGTTGTTGTGGAAGGAGATGCTGGAATGAGCACAGGTATTCTGATGAGAAAGGGTATGGTTCATGTACATGGGAATGCTGGCATGAATGCTGGGGTACTTCTCAGTGGGGGTGTCTTAATAGTAAATAATGCAGGAGAATTTGCAGGAGCATACATGAGAGATGGTATTCTAATCATAGCTGGCAGGGCTAGAGGCTACGTGGGAGCAAATATGAAGGCAGGGTGCATATTTTATAAAGGAGATGCCTTACTTAAACCTACACAGCTCAATGGAGATGATATCAGTATGCTGGTTAAACTGCTTGATATCACTCAGATTGAAGCTATGATGTTCAGAAAATACTGTAAAAGAGGAACCAAAAAAAGAGATGGATAGGATAGGATGGGATCGGTTCCTCATACTAAGGTTGATTTAACTATTTATATTCTTTTTCCAAGATGATGCCCAAATTCCCACCATATTCTTCCCGAATTATCTATATGCTGAGAAACTTATATTTCCTTGAATATCTCTCAAGATATACTGTTATCATAAAAATTATGGCGATAACCAAAGTTTCAATAATCACAGAACTCCATATTCCCGCAAAATCAAAGCTTCGTGAGAAGGCATCCATGAACACAAGCATTCCGAAGGCAAGGGCTGTGACCATGGCACCGAATCTCATTGTGAAGTAGGGTGTATCCACAGAGTTTCTGTATCCATACTCTCCCTTAACATCGATATCACCCTGTTTTGCTATGGGTATGCCTGAACCAAAGATATAGTGCTGGTACAGCCTTTCAGCACCATAATGAACATCTCCCGTGGCTGAACCAATCGAACCTATTGTGATGCCAAGCATGAAAGCGATTAGAGGTACAGAGAAGGGGTTGCCTAACAGCATGCTTGCAGTGAAGGATAGTAAGGTTAAGCTGAAAGCTGTTAGAAAACCAAAGGAAAGGTCAAGGGGAAGTGCAGCAAAAAGAGCATCCCAGTATAAAGGTTGTCTGAAGGTTTTCATGCTTGCAACCCTTGATATATGGGAAAATATGGCATAAAAAGCAAGAAGAAGCGTGGAGACAAGAGCTCCTATTAATGAGTATATCAGTATCCAAAAGGCATCATGCCTATGTGCAAGAAGAACCGCAATGGTGGCTGAGGTGGTAGCCCATAGTGCATTGGCAGGTGGTTCGCCAGAAATGGCTTTGTTAAAGTATCTATGGCGATGACCTATCTGGGGAGCAAGCTGTACCTGTGAATTTGGATTACTCTGTGAGCCTGCATTGGATTCACTGTCCTCAAATATGCCTGCAATGAAAGCAAGAAAACCTGCTATTACTGCCCCAAATAAGTAGAGCATAAAAAAGTAAAAATTATTAATCACTCGGTTTTTGTTTCCTCAGTTTTTGTCTCCTCCTTCTTTTCTTCCTCTTTCTCTTCCTCTTTCTCTTCCTTTTCTTCCTTTACCTCTTTCTCCTCTTTTTCTTCCTTTGCCATCTCTTTATCCATCTTGTAATCGTCATATCCCATCCATGCCACAATCAGACCCACAAAGATAAGAACAATACCTATGGTTCCTTTTAACAAATCAAGGAATTCCCTGTAATATTTAAAAAGTGCATAGCTCCCTAGGGTTATGGAAGGACCAGTATACCATATTATTCCAATTATCAATATTACTATTCCAATCAACATCTTTAAAATATTCTTTCCAGCCGACATCGTATCACCCATTGCAAGATTCTTTTATCCTATATTAAATATTTTCGTATTGGATAGGAAAACTTATAATCTCTCCAATTAATAGTAGTGTGATGAATGGTGCAATAATACCTGTAGTCATTAAGGGAGTATATCTCATGGAAACACCCAGAGGGCCTGCACCTCTCGTACTTTTAGAGGATGACATGCACAGAATAATGCCTATCTATATAGGACTACCAGAGGCAATCTCCATAAATGCGGCATTGAACAAAGAGGTTCCTCCTCGACCCATGACCCATGATTTGTTTGTCTCACTAATAGAACGATTGAGGTCAAAGGTAGAAGGTATTCTCATTGATGAGCTAAATGAAGGAGTCTACTTTGCAAGAATGTCCATATCCATGGATGAAAAAACCTTTGAACTGGATGCAAGACCAAGTGATTGTATTGCCATTGCTCTCAGATGCAATGCACCCATTAGGGTTAGAGAGAGTGTGTTCTCAGAGGCATCTGTTGATAAGGAAGAACTTAATGGTATATTATCCCTAGATAACTACCTTTGAATACTTTCAGGTTACTATCACAAAACAGATACGTTTTTAGAAGAACTACATGTTATGCTTTTTGAGGAGAAGGGCATTTATACAGTACATGAGTTCACTCAGATGGTGAAGAGCACTCTCACCAGTAGGTTCAATGATGTGTGGATAAGGGGTGAAATTTCAAATTATACCTATCATAACTCAGGGCATCGATACTTCACTCTGAAGGACAAAAAAAGCCAGTTGCGCTGTGTTATGTTCAGGTGGTATGCTCGTAATCTGAGATTTGAGCCACATGATGGTATGAAGGTGATTGTCTATGGGGATATCGATGTGTATGAACCCAAAGGAGAATATCAGTTAAAGGTGAGTGATATTCGTCCTGATGGTGTTGGAGAGCTTTATAAAGCATATGAGCAGTTAAAGAACAAGCTTGCCTTAGAAGGGCTGTTCTCACCTCATCATAAAAAACCCCTTCCAAGATTTCCTGAGAAGATAGGCATAGCTACCTCAGATTCAGGAGCGGTTATCCATGACATATTAACAGTTTTGAAACGACGATATCCTGTAAGCATAGTATTTGCACCCACCATTGTTCAAGGAAAGGAAGCAGCAGAAAGCATAGTACGCTCCCTTGAGTTACTCAACCAGACAGATGTTGATGTAATCATCTTAGGTAGGGGAGGAGGGTCAATAGAAGACCTCTGGGCTTTTAATGAGGAGAAGGTTGCGAGAGCAATATTCAATTCAAGAATCCCAGTAATCTCAGCTGTAGGGCATGAAACTGACTATACCATTGCTGATTTCGTTGCAGATGTTAGAGCACCCACACCCTCTGCTGCAGCAGAGATTGCTGTTCCTCATAGAGAGGAGTTGTTGAATTATATTAAATTGTTGAGTAACAGGATGATTCAGACTCAAAAAGAGCGTATTCATGAGAGATTTCGCCACCTCTATGAACTCAGAGAGGCTATTGAACCAGTGTTGATTGAAAAAACAACTCAATATATGCATAATATCGATACGCTCAGCCATCAAATGGTCTCATGTATTAACAGGATACTTGAAAACAAGAAGGAGTTACTGAAGATGCACGCTAATAGACTTAATGCTATTAGCCCGCTTGCAACTCTTGAAAGAGGTTATAGTATTACATTAAAGCTTCCTGAAAAATTGGTTGTCAGAAGTATCAACGACGTTGGAGCGGGAGATAAGCTGCAGATCGTTGTGAATGACGGAAGAATCAACTGCAGGGTTATTGATAAAGAGGCATGCATATGGAGATGAGCTTTGAGGAAGCGATTACCGAACTTGAAAGTATCGTGGAGAAGCTTGAAAATGGGAAGCTTTCCCTTGAAGAGAGTCTCGCACTTTTTGAGAAAGGAATCAAGCTTGTGAGGGAATGCAGTGCAAAGCTGAAATCTGCTGAACAGAAGGTTGAGAGACTGATTGAACAAAACAATGAAGCTTTGGATTTGGGTTATGAGTTTCAGGAATGACATATCTATAAATACATCAAACACATAAAGCTATTCACGTAAAGCTGTGCAAGCAGGGATGGATGATGTCTGATAGGGTTCCAACAGGTATATATGGTCTTGATGATTTGATGGGTGGAGGGTTTAGAAAAAACACTGTTAATATAGTCAAAGGGGGTACTGGCGTAGGGAAAACCACTTTTGCTTTGCAGTATTCACTGTTTGGTCTTAATCGCGGAGAAAAAGCAGTATATGTTTCCTTTGAGATGTCAGAGGCACAGATAATAAGGGACTGTAAGGATATAGGGTGGGGAGAGATAGAGGAGCATATCAAACAGGGAAATCTGAAAATAATACATGTTTTTGGAGAGGACTTAACCTTTCCCCCTTTGAATATAGCAGATATGATACGAAAATCCATGCCTCTTAACAACCTTAGAATCGTGATAGACCCTCTAACCTATCCTACCTTTTATTCTGAAAAAGAGAAACGAAAATCTCTGAGCACTATTTTTCAGGAACTGCGCAAAATAGGTACTGCATTGGTGGTGCTTGAGGAACCTGTAGATGGTAATCAGAGTGAAGGGTCAGCAATGCCCCTATATCTATCAGATACCGTGATACACCTGCAAAACCTAGGTTTTGGTGAGATGTACGACAGAACCTTAAGAATCATGAAGCACAGGGGCTCAAAGCATGGTGAGAGCATCTATCCATATACCATTGAAACAGGGCTGGGAATAATACTCAGGGCATCTGAAAAACAGATGGAGAAGGTGAAACCAAAAACCAAATTTGATTCCAGTTTCAGGGAAGCAATTAAAAAAACAGAATCTTTGGGAGACTTGGGAAAACGACTGGCAGAGAAGATTGAGATTCTGAGAAAGAACTGGACAAGGGATGATGACCCCTCCAAGGTACTTGAACTTGTGATAAATGAAGAAACTAAAGTATGCTGAAAACAATTGATAATGCCTTGGATGAACTGTATGATATCGAGGGAGTTGAAGCATGCATACTCTACAGAATCGATGGAGTGCCTATAAACCTCAGAATCTCAGGATACAAAGAATACCTCTTAGAAACCATGTTCTGGCTTGAAAAGCATATAAGACAAGTGCTTATGGATATGAACAGGGAAGGATTAAATGAGACAATCTTTTATTTCAGGAAGAATCGCATTATAATCATTCCTTCCTCGCAATCTACGGTGCTCGTAACTATTACACGAACAGAAGCTAATCAGCAACTCATATCCATGGAAGCCATGCGTACTACCAGAATCATCAACGAAGGGGTTGCGTAGTTATTATGGACAAACTATTTACTTTTTAA
>CAZCRM010000040.1:0-11362 GCA_964501085.1 uncultured Methanosarcinales archaeon
GTGTTGAGCATACTCAACCTCCTGAAACCCCATGCGTAAGCGTGGGGTAGTTCACAGGTGTTTGAGCGAATCAGGTTTCCCTGCTGATAAGAGATGCTTGGCTTGAGTTGACACTCTCCACGACTGAATTCAAGAGGTTTTCTTGCTTAGTTTCTGTAATGTTTCCTATGGTCCCTATGGAAAGATATTTGAAATAATAACTTAATAAACTGATACTGGATTTGAAAAATGTATAAAAAAACACCTGTCTTCACTGCATCTGTTGCATCAGCAGTGTATTTTGTTATCTTCATCATATTAAAGTATTTCCTGCAAAAGGTTGTAGACCCTATGGGTGCGTTTATAGGTGCAATAGCCTTTGGAGCTGTTATTTTTGTAGTACATCTGCTGCTTAAAAGAAGATATTCTGACCGAGATCAGTATGTTTAGCTATTGAGGTAGGTTTGATACATTCGCAAAGATATGGGTGAGCTTGAGGGGAGCTTCTATTATTTGAAGGAATTATCAGGTATCAGGTGGTGCATGATTTAAATATCAGCAGAAATGTGGATGAGATACTCAGGGTTCTGAAAGCACTGCAGACAGGAGAGATTTATCCTCTGGAGTGGAGACATGAAAAAACTACTTTAAAAGTTTAGATATGAAAATAAAAATCAAATAAAAGCAAAAGCAACTAAGCTTTTTTATATCTTCTTAAAGCTCTGCTTAGCGGTTTTGAATGTTAAGTTACTACACTTTTCTCTATTTCATCCGCTGTGGCAAAGCTTAGCTCGAATCACCAAGTCCATGAGTTATGGTATTAGTGAATACAAAATGCTTCAAATCTGGAAATCGTCATTGGATTCATTAATACTATTCTGTCTCTTTTAGTCGGCAACCTCTGAACTCTCTCACATGTAAGCATTATGCTAATATTCTGGCTCAAGACCTTCCAGTTTTTCCTTGAAAACTTTTTCCTGTCCTCCCAATAACTGCTTTTTCTGGCGTTCTTTGTTTATTGCTTCTATACCTATATCAAGCAACCTTTCAAGTTCTTCAGACCTGGAGATGGACAACAACGATAGCACTTTTGGTCTCTCACCACTGCGAATAAGCACACCCTTGAATATCTGACCTATTTCCTCAGCTAGCCTCTCTACCTCTGTGGTGATATCGTTAATATTGAGGTACTTGGCATCACCTTCTATTATTATCATCGCTCTTGACGCCTCTTTATACGGGTCAAGCTGGAAAAGAAGACCTGAGTGTGAAAGACTGTGCTTTATAACCGATTTTATGGGCTCGTCCTTATCCCCTATCCCAAGACCCATTGTAGCAATTCTGGAACCACTTGACATAACCGCCTTAAAATCACCCAGATCAGTGACCATCATCATCTCACTATCCAAGGCTTTAAGGAGAAAAAGAAATCGCTGTGCAATGGTTCTATTTATTCCATCATAGGCTGACTTTATATCTTTTCCCAGATGCTTCAAGAATTGATTATCCGCTATTATGGTACCATCACCACTCCCGCTCAGCATCTCCTTCATGCAGAATACTGAGTTCTGGAGATAGATCGTACCTTCCTCTCTAAAAGGAAGTATCATAATACCATAAACATTGCAGTTATACCGCTCCTTCATGCTTTCTATTAGCAGAGGGGTAAACGAAGAACCTGTGCCACCAGATGTTGAGGAAATAATAAACGCCACATCAAACTCACCCCGTTCCTCAATCGCTCTAAGTAGCATATCCTTATTGTCCTCATAAGCTTGTTTTCCAGCATTTCTGTTGGCTCCAACTCCATGAAGATATGGCACATGGATTCTATCCTTTGCTTTTGTAAATCTCAACTCTTTCAGATCATTGATAGCGGTATTTATTGCCAGAGTTTCAACATGACTCTTAAATTTTCTCTTCCCGTAATACTTGGAGAGCACACTCCCTCCAAGAGCTTCTCTGTTTATGGCATCAAGTATTCTGTTGCCACACTGCCCAATACCAATAATAAGAATTTTCAGCATGCTCAATATGAATACTCCTTATATCTCTTAAGTGTAAATAATGCTATTCCTACTACAATAATACCAATAGGGATTATGATATATACATAACCTTTTTCATTTTTTGTAGCAACAAGGGTAGAGATGGCTACAATTCTATCGTTCACCTTTAATCTTACAGAGTAATTCCCAGGTTTCATAGCCTTTAGGGTGAATGTGTATTCCTTTGATTCTTCCGGGTTTATTTTATAATAAAGATGTGTAGTATCCCCTTCTACAAGCATAAGACCCTGAGGAATTGCTCCCTCAACATACACAGATTCAGCGGCAGCATCTCCTTTATTGGTTATTTTTACATTCACCTTTACAGTCTCGCCTGCTCTGATATTATCTCTGCTCAGGGTGAGATCATACACAAGATTGGCTTTTTTCTCAGGAGGCGGGTTAACTCTTATGGTGAGGGAGTTTGATTTTATGGTTTCTGACCCATAGGTTATTACAGTGGGCTGAATGACAAATATACCAGAACTAACCGCCTTTATAGAGTAATAGAGCTCTGCCTTCTCTCCTGCCCTTAGAGTATCCTGAAGCTCAGGAGGAAAGGTTGACCCATACAGAGCAAAACCTGGTGGAAAATTCTCCTCTAACCTAAGATTATTTGCTGTACCATTACCAGTATTTTTAACGGTAATCTTGACCTCAACCACATCTCCCACACTTATGTTGTTTTTATCCACGGATTTCGTCACCACAATATGGGGTTTTTTTATGTGTATGGTGTAACGTTCAGGATAGCTCCAGTTCTCTGGAATCTCAAGGGTGAGGTCTGCTGAGGTCTTTGAAATTGATGTGGCTCTGATATCGATGATATTGTAAGGAGGTGAAAGATAGGGGTTTTCATTTAGATATATATTGTAAGTTTTGGATACGCCTGCTATGGTTAAATTTACTTTAACAAATTTTGGATAGAAGTAATTGATTCCAATAACCTCTATGATATAATATCCATTTTCAAAATTCAGTGCTGTGTTGTTCTGCACAGTAAAATTGAAGGTTTTTGTCTCAGCGCTCGCTATCAAAGGATGCATCAGTAATATAAGCAGTATAAAACAAAATTTCCTCATTCAGTCCTCCTTCATCTTAAGGGGTAAACAAAGACACCATGCGAAAGCGAAGGGATGAATCACTTTACAACCTTCACTGAGCCTTCTAAGGGGATGAACGGTATAAGTATACGTAGAATGACTATATATATTTAAGCGTTTCTTGCATGTTTGCAAGGGTGCTTAGTGCTTACGGATTTGATGAGCAAGAAAGCTCTTGTTGAGATGAATTGCTCAAATCAAGATACCAAAAACATTATATAGATTAATTTTATATTAAATTGTGAAGATAGAGACACCAGTTAAGAAATACCATTCAACCAATCACCCTTTTATGATCTCAGCAATCCTGTCAAAGAAGAGCTTCTCTGTATCCAGAGGACCTGGATTGGCTTCTGGATGAAACTGCACTGAGAGAATATCGAGATAATTATGCTGGATTCCTTCAACCGTTCTGTCATTGGCATTGATATAGGTTACTGAAATCTCTTTTGTATCAATACTGTTCTCATCCACAGCATAACCATGATTCTGTGAGGTGATATGCACGATTCTTCTCTTCATATCCTTTACAGGCTGGTTGGCACCACGATGCCCGAATTTCATTTTATACGTCTCTCCTCCCAAAGCTATGGAGATAATCTGATGCCCTAAACATATACCAAAAATGGGAAGCTCTCCAGCAAGCTCCTTCACCACAGATATTCCATTCACAGCCTGTTCAGGATTGCCTGGTCCATTGGAGAGTAAAAGTGCATCTGGCTCATAACTCATAATTTGCTTCGCAGTAGTAGTGGCAGGAACCACTGTAACGCTGATACCCCTCTTACTCAGGCTTTTAATAATATTCCTCTTCACCCCAAAATCCATCAGTACAATGTTACCTTTATTCCCTTTTATCTGATATGGCTTTTTGCATGTAACCTTGCCTATTAAATCCAGACTTCCGATGTCTTGCTGCTCTCTTGCAAGCTTAACTGCTTCTTCACCATCATCATCCCCCACTATTATGGCAGCCTTCATGCTACCATGTTCTCTTGTTTTTATGGTGAGCATTCTTGTATCTATTCCCATAATCCCAGACTTGCCTTCTTGTTTCAAAAATTCATATATGGAGTACTTAGAGCGATGGTGAGAGGGATGAGAACATGCCTCTCTTACCACAACACCCTCAGCCTGCATGCAATCTGACTGAAAGGTCTCGCCACTTATACCATAATTACCAATAAGAGGATAGGTGAACATGAGAATCTGACCTTTGTAAGAGGGGTCAGTCAAGGCTTCCTCATAGCCAGTATATTGCGTGGTGAATACAAGCTCGCCCTGAACAACCCCTTCTACTCCAAAGCCCTCTCCTTTAAAAAAAGTTCCATCCTCTAACCCAAGCACAGCTTTCATACTCATTTAAAGGGAGAAAGCATGGTAAATAGATTGCGTTTCAATCCTTGAATCTCACATACTTAACATTCTTTGTATTTATCACATCTTTTTTCTCAAGCCACCCTCTTCTTGCCACATTCACCCCGAACTCCATCAACTCAAGATTATCTTTATTATGAGCATCCGTACCTATGGCTAACCTCACACCTCTGCTCTTTGCCTTTCTTGCGTTCACGTCGTTCAGATCCAATCTACGAGGATGAGCGTTGATCTCAAGAACAGTGTTGGTACTTGCAGCAGTCTCTATGAGGATATCAATATCCACATCATATGCCTCTCTTTCTCCGATTATTCTACCCGTGGGATGGGCGATGATATCCACATTCTCATTCTCCATGGCAGAGATCAGCCTTCTCATGATCTCCCTTCGTGTCTGTTTTTGACCGACATGCAGTGCAGCCACCACAACATCGCACTCTGCAAGAATGTTATCATGAAGGTCAAGAGTAGCATCAGCCTTTATATCCACCTCAACACCAGTAAAAATATGAAAATCCTCAAGCTTATCATTCAACCTCTGAATCTCCTCCATCTGTTTGAGTAACCTTCTCTCACTCAGCCCATGAGCAATACCCAAGGATTTGGAGTGATCTGTTACTGCAATATACTCATATCCCAGTTTTTTGGCAGCCATAACCATCTCCTCAATGCTGTTCTTTCCCTCACTCCAGTTTGTATGCACATGAAAATCCCCTTTGATGTGCTTTAGCTCTACCAGCTTTGGAAGGTTTTTTTCAGCAGCAGCCTCTATCTCCCCAGTATCCTCCCGTAGCTCAGGTGGTATTGGCTCAAGCCCAAGCATGGTATAAACATCATCATCACTTTGGAAGTATATCTTCTTACCAGTATTTACATCTTCAATCTCATATTCACTGAGCTTCAATCCTCTATGCTTTGCTATCTCTCTAAGCTTTATGTTGTGCTCCTTTGATCCTGTGAAGTACTGCAGAGAGGTTCCAAATGACCTATTCTCAACAATGCGAAGATCCACCTGAATCGCATCTTTTGTAACTATCGTAGCTTTTGTTGAACCTTTTCCAAGCACCTCCTTCACCACAGGCAGGTGTACGAAAAACTCTATCGCCTCCTTAGGATGCTCAGAAATTGCAAGAATGTCAATATCCCCCACACTTTCCTTTTTTCTTCGCAAGCTACCTGCAGGTTCTATTCTTTCTATGAATCCTGATTTTTTCAGAGCATTTAGGATATCTCTTGCAAGAGGAAGAGCTATGCTTAGGGGTATTCTTGTGCTCCTTAGCTTGTACCTCTCAATTGCTTTTATTATATTCTCCTCCTTTGTAGCCCCAAATCCCTCAAGCCTTCTCAACCTGTGATGTCTTGCAGCCTCCTCAAGCTCGCTTATACTTTTTATTCCAAGCTTCTTATTCAATAACTGCACAGTTTTTGCTCCTATACCATTAATCCTCAAAAGCTCATGAAGCTCCTCAGGAACCTTTTCTTTCAACTGCTCATAAAACTCGATTTTGCCAGTTCTTAAATACTCCTTTATCTTTTCAGCAATACCTTTGCCTATACCAGGAATTTCTTCAAGTCTGTTCTGGGAAGCTATATCCTCTATGTCTTCTATGTTTTCAATGACTCTTGCAGCCCTTGCATAGGCTTTGATCTTAAAAGGATTCTCTCCTGTTATTTCCAGAAGCTCGCTTATATCGTAGAGAAGCTGAGCCAACTCAAGATTTCTTGTCATATTTAAAACCACAACCTGAGATAATAGTAAAGTAGAGCATAGATTCCTAAGAGTATCAGGGTGTACATCAAACTCTTCTTCCACTCTGGATTCCATCGCATCCCGAAGAAAAGCCCGATGAGGAATCCTATCACATGGGAAACATAAGCCACATTTGTTTTTTCATAGCTATGCAGGGCAAGGATATTGTAAATAAAGAACAAAATCGCCATAGGAGCTATGGGAGAGAGGAACTGGATGGAAATGCTTGGTTTTCGAACGAGCAATAGCGCAGCCATGAGAGCAAATATGGCACCAGATGCACCCACCATATTCGCATCTGGATAGAATGGTATGCTCAGGATGAAGGAAAGCATACCACCTACAAGAAATAAACCTCCAGTGCGTAATGCACCTACTTCGTCCTCAAGCATACCACCAAACACATAAAGAAAAGCTATATTACCAAGGAGATGAACCATGTTTGCGTGAACAAAGAGAGCTGTTAATAAGGTATAGTAATTCCCGTTCAAGAGTGCATACTTGCTGAAAGAAAGGTTAGCTGAGCTATTCCAGGCATAGAAACTAAGGGCTATACAAAGAGTTATAAGAAGATGTGTGACCTTCATAACGCAATCAGCTTTCTGGTGTGCTCAGCCACCTCTTCTGGATTAAGCTTCAGCCTTGCCACACCACTCTGTATTGCAGCATGAGCAACAGCAGACGCTACAGAAGGAGCAACTCTTTTATCGAAGATATCAGGCAGAATCATATCCTCGGTTGGATCAACAAGCTTAGAAAGTGTATTTGCAGCAGCTAACTTCATCTCCTCATTGATATCCCTTGCCCTTACATCCAAAGCTCCTCGAAATATTCCAGGAAAGCCAAGAGCGTTGTTTATCTGGTTGGGATGGTCTGAACGTCCTGTAGCAACGATACGTGCACCTGCCTGTTTTGCCTTTTCAGGCATAATCTCAGGTACAGGGTTTGCAAGTGGAAATACGATTGCGTCAGAAGCCATACTCCTTACCATTTCCTTGGTTACAATACCTCCCACAGAAAAACCGATGAAAACATCTGCACCTTTCATGGCATGGGCAAGGCTACCTTGCTCATTATTCTTATTAGTTATCTCAGCAAGCTCTTTTTTATAGGAATTCAGCCCCTCCCTGCCTTTGTAGATTATGCCTTTAGAATCGCATACAATAATCTCTTTTACTCCTTTGTCTATCAGAAGCTTAACACTTGCTGTGGCAGCAGCACCTGCTCCACTGATTGCCACCTTTATCTCATTGAACTTCTTTCCCACTATTTTTAGTGCGTTGATCAGCCCTGCCAGCATCACGAGTGCTGCTCCATGCTGATCATCATGAAACACAGGAATATCAAGCATCTTTTTTAGCTTTGTCTCAATCTCAAAACATCTTGGTGCACCGATATCCTCAAGATTGATTCCACCAAACATGGGGGCAATGTTTTTCACAATATTTATGATCTCATTAGTATTTTTTGTGTCAAGACATATGGGAAAGGCATCCACACCTGCAAGAAGCTTGAAAAGTATTGCTTTGCCTTCCATCACTGGAATAGCAGCATATGCTCCAATATCACCTAAACCAAGTACTGATGAACCATCACTCACCACAGCTACAAGGTTTCCTTTTGAAGTGTAGCGGTATACCTCCTCCTTATTAGAGTGAATTTTCTGGCATACCTCTGCAACCCCTGGTGTGTAGGCAAGGCTCAGATCCTCTTTGTTTTTTATTCTTACTTTGCTCTTCACAGCGATTTTTCCCTGATGCTGCTCATGAAACTTCAGTGACTCTTCATAAAGCATATTCAATACTCCAGCGCAGTCTCTACCGCCTTTTTATGAAGCTCACCTGCCCTGTGTATCCCACCTTTTAAACCACGAACAGCTCTGCATGGATACTGCTGAACCAGAAGTCCTGCCTTTGCTGGTGCTTCATGTTTGCATGTTCCAACGAGAGCCTCTGCCATATACCATGTGCTCCCGCAGAGTGCACCTCTCTTCACCTTAACCTTAGCGATTCTGTCCTTTTTTATTGTTATCTCAACCTCTGGCTTTCCAAAGCATAAGGTAAATTCTTTCATAATATTGGAGTTTTCATTAATTTCACAGCATATCTCATGCACCTCAACATGCATATTGTATTTTTCTGCTATCTCTTTAATTTCAGGTAGACTTCCAACCTTTCTCATGCCTCCTGCTATTATCACTGCCTTTGCCCCATTCACACCTGCAAGCTTAACGATCTCAGGATTAAGATCAGGATGTAAAGCGTATGTAATCACAAGATCATTTGAAACTACAGTATCAAGTTTCAGAGAAGCTACTATATGCTTAGGATTCTCAATAAAATCTGGTAATATATCTGGAATTTCTGCTGAATATACCCTGAAATCTGAATGCTTTTTAATATTTACAAGGGCACGATTGCCATATTTCCCCCTTGTGATTATGCCAATGGAAAGCATATATCATAATTATCTCAATACTATTTTGGTTTTATGCTTACAGCTTTGAGTACATCTCGCTTATGCTTTTTAATATCTTGAATCCCTTCTCTGTAATCATATAGTCTCCCCGTTCATGACGCTGTATTATCATTCCACTTTCAAGCAGTTTCTGCAGATGAAAAAGCAGATTCCCCCCTCTTAACCCTGTGATCTCAGAAAGTGCAGAAAAGGTTTTTGTTTCAATGGCTAATGCTTTAAGTATCTGAAGACGCTGTTTACTGGATATGGGCTCAAGTATCTCTCGTACCATGAAATCCTCATGAAGTTTCAATAAATCCTGTTTCTTTTCCTCCTCTGTACTGTAAATCTGAAGAGAACGCATGAGATTAACCTGTTTTTCAAAAATATTATAAACCTGAGAAAAACATCTCTCACACTGCTTAAAAGGTGCATTATCCCTCATTTTCTTCAACTCAGACCGTTTCTTCAGGATAGTCTCCTCTTCTATGCTGTCATGCTTTATAAGTGTAGCATTTTTATGAAGGAATTCGCTGAAATTTGATTTACATCTCTCTCTCATCTCACATTTTTTCACAATGCTGTTTTCAAGCCCTTCATCAATATCCTCAGCAACATGTTTTATTATAGCATTGATTAAATTTTTTCGTGATGTTGAGAGTAGATTCGCTATATGTTGCTGGTTTGTCTGCTCCATTAGTCGCTTCAGGTCAGCATGAATCTCGGAAAGCCTTTCTTTTATTTCAGAAATCTCATCAAGATACTTCTTATTCATTGTATTAACTATGAGAAACAAAACAAAAAAGTTTTTCTCATAACTTTTAGTACTACAAAACTGTACTTACTACATTTTTATGACGATTAAGTATATAAGAATAACTGAAGTATAGGTTATTGAGGTGATATGCATGAGATGGAAATACTCAAACAACATTGTAACAAAAGAAGAAGCTGAGAAATCCTTAGCTGCTGTAAAAAGTGCATGTTTTCACTGTGAAACTCACAGCAATAGCTGTGCTATTGCTGTTGTAGAAGAGGAAATAAAAGCAATGATGGAGGGAGAGTGATGAATATCAAGGATGAGATTCGTGCTCAGATTGTTGGAGCACTTAAGAATGCTAAATTTCCAATCAATACACCTGAGGAACTACTTAGTGCTTTTCCTGAGGGTGCGGATACCACCTGTAAAGCTGGGGATATAGAAATGAAAGCAGGCGAGGCTGGAAAACTGCTAAGCGTAGAGGATTTTCCTTTTGAGAATGCAGAACAGGTGGCAGAAACCATCGTTGAAAGAGCATTTAAGAGGTAGACATGATTCTCGGGGTGAGCGGTAGCCCAACAAGGAACAGCAACACAGATGTGCTTGTAAGGGCGATACTCGATGCCACAGGTCTTGAGAATGAGTTCATCAAACTCTCCCAGCTAAACCTAAGTCCATGCATTGCCTGCATGAAATGCGTGTATACCAACGAGTGTGCGATCAACGATGATTTCAGATGGCTCTCAAGAAAGGTGATGGATGCTTCTGCTATAGTAATAGGGTCGCCTACATACTATGCTATGCCAAGTGCTTTTACAAAAGCTTTTGTAGAGAGGCTGTATTCAAAGAGGCATATAAAGCTCCTTACCAGAGGAAAGCTTGCTGTCGTCGTAGCTATAGGCGTGGCTTCTGAAAAAATGGTGGCTGAATGGTTAGAGAATGCTCTTCGTGCAGGAGGCATGGAGATTGTGGGAAGCATCTCAGCTAAAGGCACTCCCTGCTGCTTTGTATGTGGTGCAGGAGAGACCTGTAACTATGCTGTGTGGAATGCATACTCAGAACAGCTCACAGGCATGGACTTTGGAGTTGCTGATGCATACAAGGAATATCTTGAGATATTGCCAGATAATAAACCCTATGAACATGGCTCAGCCAGAATCCTGAAAAAGTATAGGTCAATACAAGATGAACCTGAGGTGATGGCAGAGGCTGAGAGAATCGGAAGGATGCTCAGAGAGAGAATTGGGAGATAACCTTTATCTCCCTAATATTTTTTCTCAAGATATATGGTCTGTGAGGGGAAGGCGATTTCCACACCTAACTTCTCAAGCAGTTGCATGATTTTCAGATTGAAATCCTCTCTTACTTTAAGATACTCATCCCAGACAGTGGTTTTTGTGAAACAGTAGATGAATATGTTCAAGGAATATGCTCCAAACTCTGTGAAATGCACCATATAAAAGGTATGGTCGAACCTGTCATCTTCCTTGATGATATTTTTTATACCCTCAACCACTGCTTTTATCTTTTCAGAGGATGTTCCGTATGCTATCCCTAAATCGAATTTTATCCTGCGTTTTCTCATGGCAGAGTAGTTTATCACCCCATCCCTTGTGAACTGGCTGTTGGGTATGGTAACCCTTGCCTCGTCAAATCTCCGTATTCTTGTTGATCTAAAACCAATATCCTCCACAATCCCCTCAAAATCTCCGATACGTATCCAGTCCCCAAGCTTGAATGGTTTATCAGAAAATATGGTGAAGGATCCAAGAAGGTTGCTCACGGTATCCTGGGCTGCAAGGGCAAGGGCAAGACCTCCAAGTCCAAAACCAGCGAGCAAAGAAGTTATGTTGTATCCAAAGTTCTGAAGAATAAACAGTACACCAAC
>CAZCRM010000041.1:0-11332 GCA_964501085.1 uncultured Methanosarcinales archaeon
CAAAACAGACCATAATCACAAAGGATAATGTAAGCGTGGATGTTGATGCCGTGATTTATTACCGTATTGTCAAACCTACAGATGCAATCACCAAAGTGGAGAACTACAATATGGCTACTAGCATGCTTGCCCAGACCACCCTCAGGGATATAATCGGTCAGATAGAACTGGACGACCTTCTCTCAAAACGAGAAGAACTGAATAAGAGGCTTCAGGAGGTTCTGGACATCTCAACCGACCCATGGGGCATAAAGATCACAGCAGTCACCATACGTGATGTGAGCCTGCCTGAATCCATGCTCAGGGCGATAGCTAAGCAGGCAGAGGCTGAAAGGGAGCGCAGGTCAAGAATCATATTAGCGGATGGAGAGTTTCAGGCAAGCAAGAAGATGACAGAAGCTGCTGAACTATACCAGAAGGTACCAAGTGCTATGAGACTGAGAGAGCTTCAGACACTTGCAGAGATTGCAAGGGAGAAGAACCTAATCGTGGTCACACCATCCAGCATGGGTGATGTGGGTACTGTGGCAGGTCTTACCGGAGCCTTCACCAAGAGTAAATGAGATTACTTTTTTATCTTTTAATTTTTTTATTTTTTATACAAATTTCAGGTGCTCAGGTAATGGTGGTAGAACTAAAGGATTCCATCACCCCTGCAAGTGATGATATTATCGCCGAGGCTCTTGAAAAAGCACAGGCTATGAATGCTCAGGCACTCATCATCACCCTTAATACTCCAGGAGGTGGGCTTGAGGAAACAAAAAAAATTATTGAGCTTATTGAATCCTCAGAGCTTCCAGTCATTGGCTATGTGTATCCAAAGTCTGCCACTGCATGGTCTGCAGGCACACTCATACTGCTTTCAACAGACATCGCTGCCATGGCACCCAACACCATAATCGGATCAGTCCAGCCTGTTGAGATGACCTCAGAAGGCATGAAACCTGTTAAGGAGGAAAAAGTTCTGAATGCGGTTATTGCCCTTGCTGAGGAGAGGGCAAGACTGCATGGAAGAAATGTCACAGTAGCAAGGGAATTCATTACCAAAAATCTGAATTTAAACGCAGAACAAGCGAAGCAGGCTAATGTGATAGAGGTGGTTTCTCCAAGCATAGAGGAGCTATTAAAGGCTGTAGACGGGATGAAGGTAAAGGGTAAGGTATTAAACACCTCTGAAGCAGAGATTATATATCTCTCTCCATCTCCCAGGCTGATGATACTTAACCTGTTCTCTAATCCCATTCTTGCATCCTTGCTATTGCTTGTTGGCATATATTCCTTAGTATTCGGACTCACCAGCCCTGGTTTTGGTGCAGAGATTTTTGGTGTGATTTCCATAACCTTAGGGTTAATAGGACTGGGATTCTCAGTAAACATAGCAGCCATCTTTCTGATCATGCTTGGAGTGGCTATGCTGATATACGAATTGCATGTCTCTACCTTTGGACTTCTTGCTATAGGAGGAATTATATGCATTGCTCTTGGAAGTATAATGCTTGTACCTGTTGGTTTTCCAGGGATGTATTCTCCACAGTTCCAGAAAACCCTTGTTATAAGCCTTCTCACTCCAGCGGTTGTTTTTGGTGTATTTCTTGCCTTTGCAATATATAAAATGCTGCGAATCAGAAGAAAAAGACCTGAAATAGGAGAGATTATAGGCGATACAGCTGAAACCATTGATACAATAACACCTGAAACATCAGGTTATGTGAGATATCAGGGAGAATACTGGCGTGCAAGATCAAATGAGGTGATAAAACCCAACACAAAGGTGGTTATAACAGGAAAAGAGGGCAGGATATTAATAGTCAAGCCTGCCAATCAGGGAAGAACATAGAGTCCTTTCTTGGTTTTTATAACCTTTATCTGCTCTCCAGCTTTTGCTTTAATAAAGCCTGGTTTTTTAAGGGTAACTGTTTCATATGTATAAGGGTCGAGCACCTGAATGGTATTTCCTTCATCTGAAACAAGAACAGCAGAAATAGCATCACCTCTACTACCTAATTTTTTTGCATGCATAAGGTGATCATATTTCTCAACAAATCTTTTGCCTGTATCGAGGTCAACACCTTTAATGTGTTTTTTCAGGCTGATAACCTCAACCACCTTATCTCCTATGCTTATAATATCTCCACGCATGAATTCAGGAAGACGAAGGGCAAAGGTGATACGATAGACCTCTACCCCATCCTTTCTCCCCACCAGTTTTGGAGATTGTGTGAACTCGCCTCCTAGAGCGTTTGCTATAGCTTTACATATCTGTTTTCCGAGTTTTGCCTCTCCCACATACAAATCAATACCTTCGCTGAGCTTCACGGTTTTAGAAATAAAGGCAAGTCTGTTACCTTTTTCCTTTAGCTTCTCTGCCACATCATAGGCAATACTCTTGCATTTTTCAAGTTCCTCATGGGAAGGAATTCTCTTATCTGCTCTGATCTGAACAATGCCCTCAAAATAACCCCCTGCTATCCTACTACAGGTATCGCAGGACTCCAGATCTACTCTCACCTCAG
Organism: uncultured Methanosarcinales archaeon; assembly: GCA_964501085.1. GTDB lineage: Archaea > Halobacteriota > Methanosarcinia > Methanosarcinales > Methanoperedenaceae > CAZCRM01. The sequence goes on from CAZCRM010000041.1 coordinate 2,514, forward strand.
TATCACAGCACTGCTTTATTTCAATACCGTTTATTTCTGCCCTTGCAGAAACTCTTACCATATAATAGTGATCAGATTTTTGAGTATGAAATTTCAGTTGGAGCTTCTCTGCTTTTCTGTCTATTTGCAAAGAATCCTTCACATAATCCACTATGACTTCCTTCTCATTTTCTTTGAATTCCCACCTTCCCTTCCTGAAGAATGAACCACATGTAGGGCATATTTTTGCATGAACAACCATAGGTAAGTGCATCAGTTTTTTATTCTTGACAAAACATTCCCTGCATACATTATCGTAGAATATATCAGTAGGATTACCGCATTTTGGACAGAAGAGTCTATTCATTCTTTAACAAGCTCCTGACTGCCTCACGTACACTTCTTTCAGAGTTATACCTTGGTCTCCAGCCCAGAGATTTCAATTTTTCAATAGAAAGCCTCATCTTGGGAACATCTCCTTTCCATCCCCTCTCGCCTCCTGTGTAGCTGAACTTCACATTTTTAAAACCCATCTCCTCAACCACGATTTCAGCTATACGGGTAGCGCTTATAGTATCCTCTGACCCTATATTAAAGATATTAACAATATCATTGCTGTTCTCCCAGGCAAACATCATCGCATCTACGCAGTCAGAAACATGAAGGTATGATTTGCTTTGCTTCCCATCACCAAGGATTTGAAGAACTTCATTATTTTTTTTAAGTTTGGCTATGAAATCTACAATAATGCCATGGGTGCTTCTCTCTCCTACAATATTGGCAAAGCGGAAAATCCATGAACGCATATCAAAGGTGTGGCAGTATGAGGTTATCAGAGCCTCGCATGAGAGCTTGGAAGCACCGTATAATGAGATAGGTATAAGAGGTGCGTAATCCTCTGGCGTGGGAATCACCTTAGCTTCACCATACACTGTTGAGGTTGAGGTGAATACTATGTTCTTAACTCCTTCAAGTCGCATGGCTTCCAGAAGGTTATAGGTAGCTATAATATTCTGCTCAAGATGTACCTTAGTGTTGAAAGCACCTAACCTTACCTCTGGGTTGGCTGCTAAATGAAATACTACATCCACCCCATTTATATAAGTTCCAAGTTTTTCAGGCATTATAAGGCTTGCTTTCACAAACTCAAAGCTTGGGTTTGAGAGATGTCTCTCAATAAACTCAATTCTCCCAGAACTCAAATCATCAATTACCCTCACTTCATAACCTTGTGAGAGCAATCTATCAACCAGATGACTCCCTATGAACCCAGCTCCCCCGGTTACTGCAATTTTATTCATAATTGAAAAAAGTGAAAAAAAGGAGTGAATAACACCTTACTGTGGTTTCTCCAGTAGTTTTGTTTTTGTGAGCAATCTTCCATCCCTCGCATGGGGCTTTCTGAGAACGGTATCGTTAGCCTTCTCAATCTCCCTTGCTTCATCTGCAAGCATTGCAGCAACACGCATGGCTTCATGTCCTGCTGCAGCAGTAATAGCGATTTGTTCTATCTCTTTGAGTACAAAACATGCAGGGAAATCGATTTCTGCAACCTTTGTGGCTATGTGGAGAGCAGCAAGTGCCTTTGCCTTTGCATACGGGTTTGAGAATCCTGCACTTTCAACACATTTCTCTGGCTTTCCAAGTATTTTTGGGAGAGATAGAGGTTTTGTGCCTGAAGCAACCTGATCAATAACCTTGTCAATCTCAGTTTGAACCAGTCTTATGACACCACATACAGAGAGAACCTTGGCTACATCACTGTTGAAGGATACCATCTCAACAGGGTCTAGAAACTCCCTCTTTGCTCCAATTAAGGGGTCGACAGGTAATATAATATAACCAAAACCAGCATCCTCAAGCTTCTTTCTATCCTCTTTCTTGGTAGGACCGTCTGATATCACGATGGTAGGAGTATCCTTCCATATCTCTCTTGCTTGTGTTGGTCCAGGTGCGCTGGCATTTGGGCTGATCATGACCACAAAGTCAGGCTTCCAGTTCTTGAAATGAACAGTGTCTTCAGCTTCATCCTTTCCCATTTTAGCGCCTGTTCCAAATACCCTTACAGCGATTCCTTCTCTCTCTGCAATCTCATCAAGCAATAAATGAACCACCTGAGAGATACCCAGATTTCCAAGTTTTATAAATCCTATCTTTACCACCATACTTGATCACAGATAATGAATGAGGTATCATATATATGTTTTATGAATTTTTTTCTTAATTATAACCTCTTCAGAATACCCCTTCCTGCAATAACTCCAGTTGCTGCAGCATTCACAATATCTCTTGAAAGCCCTGCACCATCCCCTGCAGCAAATAGATTATTGATGGTGGTTTCCATATCTTTGCTCACCACAATCTGCATGGAATAGAACTTGATTTCTGGAGCATAGAGAAGTGTAGAATCTGCAGCCACTCCGGGAATGATTTTATCCAATACCTCAAGCCCCTCAAGAATATCAGTGACTATGCGATGGGGTAGAGCCATGGAGATATCACCTGGTGTCACGTCTTTGAGGGTGTTAACCACAGAATTCCTCATAAGTCTCTTCTCGGTACTCCTCCTGCCCCTTCTTAAATCCCCCATCCTCTGAAGCACAGGCTTTCCCCCTCCTATAGTGGTAGCAAGTTTTGCGATACTTCTCCCGTAGCGAGTGGTGTTCTCTATGGGTTGAGTGAGCTCCACCCTCACAAGAAAGGCAAAATTGGTGTTCTCAGATTTACTGTTGGTTAGAGAATGCCCATTCGTGGCAATGAACCCTTCGTATTCTTCCTTGACCACAAAACCATGCTCATTGGTGCAAAAAGTTCTGACAAAATCATCATAGGTTCTGGTATGAATATGGAATTTGGGGTCACGGTTAATCTTGGTTATTGGGTCCATGATGATGGAAGGTACCTCTACTCTAACTCCAACATCAATATAACCATACTTCGCTCCTATCTTATGCTTCTTCACCACCTCATCAATCCACGCCGCACCAACCCTTCCAGGAGCTATAATCGTAAATTTAGAGAATATCTTCCTTCCGTCTTCTAATACCACCCCCTTACATATTCTGTTTTCGATAATGAGATCAGTAACCTTGGTGCTGAGCATGAACTCAACCCCTTTGTCTTTAAGGTCATTCTCAAAGTTTCTGATAACACGAGGAGCATTATCAGAACCCATATGCCTCTGGTTTATCTCGATGAATCTTGCTCCAACAGAGGCTGCACGGCGTTTTAACATCTCAACCTCATCTCCTTTAGGAATTAAAACATCTTCTGGAGCACCATAGCTAAGGAAGAGCTTATCCACATACTCAACAAGTTTCCATGCATACTCTGCGTCACCTGTCTGGGATATCAAATCCCCACCAATATCAGGTCTCAGGTTAAGCGTGCCATCAGAATAGGTTCCAGCACCACCTACACCACACATGATATCGCAGGGGTCACAATGGGTGCAGATACTCATCTGATTCATTTTACATCTACGCTTGTCAATATCCCTTCCCATATCTATTATAAGCACCTTCATTTTCCCTGCAAGCTCGTGAGCGGCAAACATGCCAGCTGGTCCTGCACCCACGATTATGACATCATACATATTCACGATATTACCTCGGAAAGACGATTCATTTCCTTGGCTAACTTTATCTCCCTTGCTATTCTCCTCCCTGTTGAGAGATGTTCTTCTACTAAGTCAGAGTAGGGAGAACCTGAGATGTACAGGTTGGTACCTGCAACTATACGAGCTGAAATCTCGAATACCTTGAGTTCAAGCTGATCAGTTACCACGGTTTCCAGACAGAAAGGACCTATCATGCCTCCGAAAAGCTCAAGGGATTTTTCAACAACCCTCTCACCCATCTCGAATATTTTTGGTAATAGAGATTCCCTTATTATAAGAGGCTGATTGCCTGTGACCACAAAGGTGGGATAAATACCTGCCTCAGCTAACTCTGTAGGCGAGCCTATCCTGAAAATCTCATCAGCATTGGATTCCACACGTCTGTCTATACCCAGAAGTTCAAGGCTTCCTTTGCTTAGGGTATAGCCATCATTTTTGATAGGGGAATAAAAGTAATGCAGATAATATCTTGTTCCAAGAACGAACTCCTGAATGATGTATTTCTCATCAGGGTTTATTCTTTTCTTGAAATCTGAATAATTCTTCACCACAAAGAAACCCATTCCACCTTTGGCACCATGATATTTCACCATCATGGGTGTATCGATATCCTCAGGGTTGTTTATCTGTCTAGGCATTTTGATTCCTGCAGATTCAAGCCATTTTCTGCTCAGCTCTCTATCTGATTCCCATTCAAGCACTCTGCGATTACCGAATGTGGGTAAGCGAAGCTTATGAAAATTCTCTGCACCAAGATATTCCACAAATGATCCATGGGGTATGATAATAGCGTTTTTTTCAGCGAGTTCATCTGCTCTGGTTATTATTTCCTTATAGTCCTTCACCACAAAAAATTCATCAGGCTTTGCTTTTGGAAAAGCATCATAGAACTTTGGTATGGTTTCTACACATATTCCAATAGTTCTGAACCCCTCTTTTCTTGCCCCATGAAAAATCTGAAGACTGCTGTGGGAACATACAGTAGCAATGGCTATATTGTCCTTATCATAACCCTCTAAGATGTTGAGTATATCTTTGTTGATCATTATTACCTGCGTGCATGGACTATATATTTTGCTGGGTTAATTAAGCTTGTGTTCTCATTGTATCAGACAGCAGTTAAGAGTTGCTTGTTTTTTCAATTAATATAGAGCAATCCAGCGAAGCTGGCGCATGAAAAAACATGAATTACATCTTCGCTATACTTTACCCATGGCAGATACTACTGAGATACCGCAAACTTGCAATACCCTCTTCTATGGTTCTTGCCTCGGTAACAAATCTTCCTGTATACTTACTGAGCTTCTTGAGGACATTTTTCCAGTTTATGTTTCCCTTGCCAAGTGGGAGATGTTCATCACTTTTACCGTTGTTATCATGAAGATGCACATGAACTATGCTACTTATGTTCTCCAGGAATTCATCAATTGCATTGTTTGTGTTGGCATGCCCAATATCAAGAGCTAATCCAGCATTCTCCCTCTCAAGGGATTCTATCATACCAAGAATTTCTTTTGGTTTTTTTCCCAGCACAAACTTCATATTCACCATATTCTCTATCCCAATCTTGATACCATAATCCGAAGCAACATCGCATATAGCTCTCAACCCTTGGATATTCTGCCGCCATGCCATCTCAGGAATCTGCATTCCTAGGGGAGAAAGATGACCTGGATGTACTACCGCAAGCTCTACAAAATCCGAAGCTTTTTTCAGGCATGTGGTCATCTGCCTTATGCTTTCTTTCCATATTGGGTGATTCAGACTGGCAAGATTAAGGTCTGAGAAAGGGAGGTGAAGTGTGAGAACAAGATTTGTGGTCTCTGCAATATTTCTTATCTCTAACAATGTACTCTCGTTTAACCGCTGTTTACCTTCACTCACTATCTCCCAGCCAGTAAAACCAAACTCTTCAAGGTCATATGCCCATTCAAAAGGATTCTCAACAAGGGCGAGGGATGAGAAACTCACCTTCATACATGCTAATTTGGTTTAATGATATATGTGATTTTTTTCATGAGCATGTACAACAATCTATATATAATATATTATAAACATATTATTCTGGAGGATACGACGTGTACACAAGTTTTATTGAAATCTTCATGGAGGTATATAATGCGGGTGCCGCTTTTGTCATAATATTTCTCATAGGGCAGATTCTTTTTATGATGCGTAAAGTGGATAAGGATCTGCTCAAGGCAAGAGTGTTTCTTAATGAGGTTGTGCTACAGCGGACATGGACCTATATCTCCATAGCAGGAGCATCCTTCGCTCTTAACACCCTTATCAAATTCGTAATTTTGCTTACCGCAGTGGGTAGCTTTATCAAATCCTTCTATGCTGCGGAGATTACCCAGATCATATTCCTAATCTCCTTCATGCTGGCGGTATATAACTGGTATGTGTTTATAGGCAGTTTTGTTAAACCAAAGAGCATCAAGGTAGACTAAGCTACTATATTTCAATTATCTTTATGGGATGGGGTTAAAAAAAAATAAAAAAATGTTGCTAACGTTTCATTTCATTCATGGCACGGTTGGCAAGCTGCTCCATTCTTGCCGAGGTTCTCCCGCATCCTGAGAATTCATCATTCGCCATGATGGATGCAATCTCTTTGCCGAGCACAAAAATAGCATGTTTGTGCTCTGCCTTGCTGCGGTGTATCTGCAGGGGCGTTATGTTGAGGGACTGATACTGCGGAAACTTACCCATCCCATTGTCTTCAAAGTATTTCTTCAACTGTACCATCAATGTATGTAGGTGTATCAACTCTTCCTTGTGAATAAGACCGCCTCCTATCTCTGTGGGTTGCTGTATGCTGAAAGCGCATATAGAATTTACCATTCAATACTAAAATGATTTTTAAGGAAAAAGACTTCCTACCTTATAAACTTAAAAATTACGATTTAATTTTAATGATTCATCATTGAAAAAACTATGGTTTTACGGTTATCTTTTGTTGTATGCGGGGGTATTCTTTAATATAAACTGTGTAGGTGCCTGTTTTGTTGAATGTATATTCAAAGCTATCTCCTTGCCAGCGCAGATAGTTCTCTCCCCTTATAGTCCATAGTCCCTCCTTACTGATTATGGTGAGGGGAAAATCAGAGCTATCATCGTTCACCCATCGTATCTTGTCACCCACATGGATGGTGATATTATAAACATCAAAGCCAAAAGGTAAATGCAGATAGGTAGAATCTCTAAGCGCTCTGACCCTGTTAATTCTATACGTATCCAACCACACGATATAGGTGGTGGTCTCCTTAGAGGTTGGTAGAGGTGTAGGCACTATAATGGGTGTTGTGGGTATTGCAGTGGGTATTACGGTTGGGGTGAAAGACGGCTTTTCAGGAGTTGGAGTTGGTGTTATGCCAATCTCTTTTTCTTCAATACACCCTAAAAAAATCGAAGACAGAATAACAAGAACAAACATTAATCTCTTCATGGGAGTAAATGGGTGTTGTTAATAAATAATATTATCGATTTACTATCTTATTTATACATTTCCTAAGAGTTGCTGTGGTATTGTTTTTTTTGCAAATGGTCTCAGGGCAGAATACCATGCATGTGTAAACAACACTACACAGATGGTGGTGAGTAACTCCAAGGTTTCAAAATATATGTAGGAATAGGAGAAGCTTATTCCTTCAGTAAATTCATGAATTATCAAGAAGATAACCAATAAAAAAATATAGACACTGTTTTTTTTGAAAAATGAATCACTGAAAAATGACTCCAGTTTCAAATTTGACCTATCAACATCCTTCCATAAAAGCATTATCTGTATAGCTAAATATGCGAAAATCAGATATGTTGAAAACATCATAAATTCTATAATCATGTAAATACGGTATCCATCCATCTTCCTATCCCATATTTTTTTCATGATTATATGTTATAAAGGTTTCCCTGAAAGAGTGTTGATGATGCATCTGAGAGCAGAAGCTCTGTGAGGATGCAATGAATATGATACCCTTAGACGCAGGAACCTCACACACTTTAGCGTGAGAGGATGTCAGTGATGATACTCTCAGTACTTCTGATAAACTATTTAATAAAGAAGTACCAATAATACCTCATGCCGCTGTGGCTTAGCCAGGTAAAGCGGCTGATTCGTAATCAGCAGTCCGTGGGTTCAAATCCCACCAGCGGCTTCAAACTTTATGATATAAGCCCACCACATAATATCACGCATAATACAGACGCTTTCTATCAGGGCTGTACATACCAGCCTCTAATTTTATCCTCTGGATAAGATCACAGCAATATGATGATGCAATGCCAAAACACTTATGGAAAAACTTATTTCAAGGCAGGAGGAGGTTTTGAATGAACTGAAAAATCTTTATGCAATTGTAGGAGGAGAATCTTATGGAGGTCAAGCTGAAACATGAGATCAGGGATCCTATAAATGGTTTTATAAAAATTTTACAGGATGAAAGAGAAATACTGGGTTCTTTGCCTTTACAAAGGCTAAGAGACATAACTCAATTATCTCTAACGTATCTTCTATATCCCTCTGCAACTCATAAGAGATTTGAGCATTCCTTAGGTGTTATGGAGCTGGCAACGAAGGTCTTTGATGTAATAACAGCCCCTGAAAACATAATATCAGATGTAGAGAGGACTATTCCCGAGGTCAGGAATGAGGATTTTAGAAGATACTGGAGGCGAGTTGTAAGAATCGCAGCTCTTTGCCATGATATAGGTCATTTACCTTTCTCACATACAGGAGAAGAACTGTTCCCTGATGGTTGGGACCACGAAAGAATGACTGCTAAGATATTAAAAGAAATACTTGAAGAATCTCTAAGAAAGTTAACCCCACCTGTAAGAGTAGAGGATGTAATAAAAATAGTTATCGGCCCCCAAAAGCTAAAAAATATTTATCCTGACATGGAGTTATCTACTTGGGAAACTATTTTATCAGAAATAATTGTTGGAGATGCCTTTGGAGTAGATAGAATGGATTATCTCCTAAGAGATTCATATCATATTGGAGTAGCTTATGGGAAGTTTGATCACTTTCGTTTGATAGATACTTTAAGAATCCTGCCAGACCCAGAATCAAAGGAACCAAAGCTTGGAATAGAGATAGGCGGGCTTCATGTAGCTGAATCTTTACTTTTAGCAAGGTATTTTATGTACTCACAAGTCTACTTTCATCATATAAGAAGAATCTATGATATCCACTTAAAGGAGTTCCTTAAAGCAT
>CAZCRM010000042.1:0-11310 GCA_964501085.1 uncultured Methanosarcinales archaeon
CTTCCTTGTTGATTCCCTTTATTATAACCTGGTCACCTTTGATGGTAACCTTGGTATCCCCCACTATAATTGCTTTTCTTGGTTTCTTTTCACCTAAAAAGTTGTTTATCAATACCACATTTCCTTCTGTTTTCAGTTGTATAGGAAAGTGTGCATACACTACCTTCATTCTGTACTCAAATCCCTTGCTCACTCCTATAATCATGTTTTTTATATGGGATGCAAAAGTACCTACTATGGCAAGCTGTTTTCTTCGTGATATCTCACTCTCAACAACCACCTCTGAATCAGTTTTCTTGATGGTAACCCTAGGATACCATAGTCTCCTCTGAAGCTCTCCCAGAGGTCCTTTAACAACAACTTCATTATCACGAATATCTACCTCTACTTCCTTTGGAATGTGTATGCTTTTTTTGGCTTCCATAACCTTCACCTAATACACATACGCTAATAGTCTTCCTCCAATGCCCTTTTCTCGTGCTTCATAATGAGTCATCACGCCCTGTGGTGTTGTTAATATTAGGGCTCCAAAACCTCTTGCAGGCAGGTATCTCTTCTCCCATTTCTCAAATTCGAGCTTCTTCACAGCATGCCTGGGTTTGATTACACCACATTTATTGATTCTTCCTTTAAGCTCAACCTTGAAGATACCAGCTTTCCCATCATCTATGAACTCAAACTCTCCAATATAACCCTTATCTTTCATAACCTTGAGCAAGTTTCCTATAAGCTTGGAGGCTGGCTTGATCATGCATCCTGATTTACCAGTATCCTCTGCATTTTTTATGGTTGATAATGCATTAGCAAGTGGGTCAAGTAACATTGTTATCACCTAAGTATATTTCTCAAAGCCTATGCTGCGTGCCATTTCCCTGAAGCATTGCCTGCATAAGTATAAACCATACTTCCGAATCAATGCCTGTTTTCTACCACAGCGTCTACATGTATTAGCACCTCTTCCGAATTTTTTCATGAAATCACCTCTACACCATACCTCTCTTTCATAAAAGAGATGGCTTCATCTTTGTTTAACCTATGCTTCATGGGTATGCTATGCCTCTTTACTTTACGCCTGCTTACCCTGTATCCTGGTCTTTTAAGCACTACATTCACATCCATCCCAAAGATTCCTATGGAAGGGTCGTATTTCATACCTGGGAAATCGGTATGCTCTTCTATCCCGAAGGAAAAGTTTCCATTAGCATCGAACTGTGATTCTTTAAGTTTGTTATTCATAATCTTCATAGCGGTTTTGAGGAATTCCTCTGCTTTCTTTCCTCTCAAGGTTACCTTGCATCCTATGGGTTCTTTTTTCTTGATAGAAAAAGAAGGAATGGTCTTTTTTGCCTTTGTTCTAACGGTTTTTTGATTTACTATGGTTTCAAGCACTTTTTCTGCTTTCTCCAGCTTCTCACCACTTTCTCCTGTACAGATATGCACCACAAGCTTATCAATGCAAGGCATTTTCATGGGATTCATTCTATCACCCTGATTTCAGGTGTTGATTCACCTATGACGAAAACATAATCTTCGATTGTCTCAAATTCATTTTTGTTAGAGATTACCACTATGTTAGGTGCTGAACTTCTGATTTTCCTGATTTCCTTTATGGTACCTATACTTCCTGAATGTTTTCCTCCCATAATCATTGCAAGATTTCCTTCTTTATAAGGAATATGTTTCACAATCTTGCGGTCAGGTATGGATAGCATAACAGTATCAAACGTTTTATAATCATTAGAGGCAAGCACATTACTTCCATCATGCAGGTTAAGCTGTACCTTGCCTTGCTTTAGAATAGTTTTGTTATTTATTCTGCATAATTTAAGAGCATCCTTCTCCTCTTTATAAAGCTTGAATTTGTTTTTGTTATCTAACAAAAGGCGATAATGCTGGTTAAGTGCTGGTATTGAGATTACATCAAAAATACCAGTCATATATCTGTAGTCCTTTCTTGGCACTCCATCCACCAGAATATGACCATCATGTATAGCCTTTCTTGCCTCTCTGCTGTTGTTGGCAATACCAAGCATATCCCTTACTACAACAAGTAACGGTATTCCTGTTTCCTTTGAGTGAGGACCAGGTCTTGCACGCACTATCCATGGATGGGTTTTTCTGGTAACAGGCCATGATACTGGAGCAGAAACTCTTTTCTGATGTTTACTCATTCAATCACCTAAGCGATGTTTATCCTTTGTTTCCAGCTTGGTTATCATTACATTGGATGGATGAATTGGTCTTGAAACCTCGGTACCATCTGATTTTGTTACAGTTACACCTTCTACAGATATAGTGGTTTTCTTAAGGTTAACCTCCACAACCTTCCCTTCGATACCTTTATAATCGCCCCGCATTACCTTTACGGTATCTCCTACCCTTACAGGGATGCTTTTTATTCCATACTTCTCTCTGAGTTCAGGACTGAGCATGGCACCCATAAACTTGTGTTTTATATGCAACGGTGCCTGATATCTGAACCTTCTCTGTTTTCTTGGTTGTGATGACTTCATATTCCTCCTATATTATTATTGAGGCTGCGGATGCTATTTTTGAATAACGCTCTGCCACCTCTCTTGCCACTGGTCCCTTTATTTCAGTACCTTTTGGCACACCATCATCATCAACAATCACACAGGCATTATCCTCAAAAGAAACTCTTAGCCCATCAGGTCGTCTGAATTCCTTTTTCTGGCGAACAATTACTGCCTTGAAGAGCTGTTTTCTCATTTCAGGAGTCCCTTTCTTAACACTAACAATTATGGTATCACCTATTCCAGCCCGAGGATGTCTGTTCTTCACACCCCTATACTTCAATACCGAAATTACCTCAACCACACGTGCTCCTGTGTTGTCCACACACTCCATTCTTGCTCCTGCATTTATGGAGCGCGGAATCTTTGCTTTCATTCCCTTCATTCAACCACCTCAATTATCACATGCGATTTTGTCTTGCTCAGTGGACGGCATTCGGCAATGGTTACTTTATCACCTTCCTTTGCGTTGATGCATGGGGGATTATGGGCATGAATCTTTGATCGTCTCTTCTCGTATCGCTCATACTTTGGAACTTTATGTTCATAGGTTCTCAGTACCACTGCGGTTTTTTCCATCTTACTGCTCACCACTATACCTCTGAGAACCTGTCCTCTCACAGGTAGCATGCCATGAAAGGGACATTTAGGGTCATCACATTCCTTTTCAGGTGGCTGAACATCCAAGCCAATATCTCGCTTCATAATCGTATTCTCCTGAATTTCTTTTTAAATTTTGTCTGAATTCTGTCCTCTGGTCTATAAAGAAGTAATCTTCCATCCACCTTCACTCTTTTTCCTATATGGAATATAAAGCATGTGCAGGATTTTGGAACCTTTCGTTCTTTATCACTTTCTATAATCAGCATATTTTTTGTTTCATCTACCACTCTTCCCTTGATACCTTCAAGGCATTTGTTGGTGCTTTCAGCTACCTCAACCTCAAGACCTATGAGTTCATGATGAATAAGGTTGTAGGGTGTTAGTTTCATTGTTTTTCCCTCTGAATTGTTTTTATTCTGGCTATGGTTCTCCTGATTTCACCAAGCCTGCCCGGATTTTCTGGAGCGCCTCCAGAGGAGGCAATAGCACGCTCTCTTATAAGCTCATGTCTGAGCTTCTCAAGCTCTTCCTCCCTTTCTTCAGCACTCATGTTCCTGATCTCATCAGCTCGCAATATAACCACTTAGCTCTCCTCCTTCTTATGTACCCTTGATGCTGGATGCCAGTAGTTATAATCAGGATGTTTGTGCTCTAAGATATTATTCCTCATCCTCTCTTCTACCTGTGACTCTGTTTTCTCTTCTGTTTCTGACTCTGTTTTTTCTACTTCTACTTTTGCTTTCTCTTCTGAGCTATTTTCACTTTTAGAAGCTTCCTTCTCAGCTTTTTCTTCCTCACCCTCAACAAGCTCTTCAATACCTTCCTTTTTCTGCTCTTCAGTCTCCTTTTCAACCTTCTCCTCTGTTTCTTCCTTAATGACCTTGAATCTTCCTGGAAGCTTGGCAGTGGGTGGAATGATTCTCACCCTGCACCCTATTACACCTAATTTCTTTATGGCTATGGCAAATCCATTCTCCACCAGTTTATCTGCAGGATCTCCTGCATGTAGCATATTACCAGCAACAAATTTTTCAGTTCTGTTTCTTGGACCTGTGAGCTTGCCTGAGATGTCAATCTCACATCCTAACGCACCAGCATCCATTATTCTTCGAAGCATGTTATGACCCGCTTTCCTGAAATACAGCCCTCTCTCTATGGCGCTAGCAAGACGGGATGCCATCATCTGAGCGTTGAGTTCAGGTACCTCTACCTCCTGCACATCTATCTGAGGGTTATCCACATGAAACCTTGTTTCAAGCTCACGGGTAAGCCTATGTATGGTCTTGCCACCTTTTCCTATGATTAACCCTGGTCTTTCTGCATATATAGTAACCTGTGTACCCATAGGAGTTCTGTTGATGTTCATGCCACCATAACCCGCTCTTTCCAGTTGTTTTGAAAAGAACTCTGCGATACTTGCTCTATCAATACCACTCTTGACAAACTTCCTCTCAACCCCCATTACATTACCTCCAGCACCATCTCAACACTCACAGTCTCATGCCTTTTGGGTGTAGCTCTTCCCATCGCCCTAGGAAAGATTCCCCTGAAGGTATGACCTTTCTTCGTAGCTATATGGATAATCCTCATGTTGTTAGGGTCAAGACCTTTATAAAAAGCATTATTCTCTGCATTTTTCAATACCTTTAAGAACGCCTTTGCAGCTTTTTGAGGATACCTGCCAGCACATATACCTTTACCTTTTCTGTGAGGCACCTTCTTTTTGTATCTTCTGAACGGTACAGCTTTTTTCAGCTTAATAATATCTTCAAGAAACTCTCTTGCCTCATTTACCTTTTTGCCTTTGATTGCTGTGGCTATCTCATGGGCATGTTTCCTTGAAATACGAAGTTCTTTGCCCATAGCTTTTGATGTTTTTTCAGGATCGAATTCCATGGAATAACCTAACTTCATGGCTATCACTTCAGTGGAACGAATTTACTTGACCTTGTAGCTCCTACACCTGCTGCTCCATGAACAACCTTCTTACGTGTCATGGCAAACTCACCTAAATAATGCCCTAACATCTCAGGTATGATTTCCACCTGCACGAACTCCTTACCGTTATGAATGCCAATTCTTGACCCTACCATCTCTGGTACAATAATCATATCCCGAAGATGAGTTCTTACCACTTTGTTTTGTTTTATCTTATTCAATAATTTTTTATGTTCTTCAGATAGACCTCTCAATATACTGCGACGCTGTCTGGAAGGAACAAGTTTTGCAAATTCCTCAAGGCTTAACTTTTTAAGTTCTTCCAGAGTTTTACCTCGATATGTGAACTCACCTTTCCTTCTTGGTAATTTTGAGGATGTTTTCTTTGCCATGTTCACCTCTTTCCTGTTCTTCTTGCAGCTATACAACCTACTTTTCTACCAGGTGGTGCACCTCTCGATACTGTTTTAGGTTTTCCAGGGTGTTGCCATCCACCTCCTCCAAACGGGTGGTCAACAACATTCATGGCAACTCCTCTTACCCTTGGCCATTTTCGTGCTCTGAGCTTCATCCTGTGAAACTTCTTGCCTGCTTTGACAAAAGGCTTTTCTGTACGTCCTCCGCCAGCCACGACTCCAATGGTAGCTCTGCATTTTGGATTTAGCCATTTCATCTCACCACTTGGTAGCTGTACCACTGTTTTGCCAACATCATGAGCTATGAGTATGCCATATACCCCTGACGCTCTTGCAAACTTCCCTCCATCCCCTGGTTGTGCTTCAATATTGCATATTGGCATACCCTCTGGTATTTCTGCAAGGGTTAAGGTGTTACCTGGCTCTATAGGTGCGGAGATACCACATTGTATTACCTGATTTACTCCTACACCCTCAGGAATTAGTATCAATCTCTCCTCTCCATTGCTGAAGGCTACCCTACCTATGGGAGCAGAGCGAGCAGGGTCGTGAATAATCTCCACTATTTTGCCCGTAATTGTTTCCTCAGTTTTTGGGTGTTTGAGATCAGCTTTAAACCTATGAGAGGGTGCTTTATATGTTGGAGATCCTTTTCCCCTGCTCTGAGCAATAATTCTCTTTCCCATATTCTCACCTTAGAATATTCCCAGTCTCGAGGCTAATTGGGTTGCTGTATTAGGTTCTTCAAACATGACCATAGCCTTCTTTTTTCCTTTGGGTGTTATCATTATGTTCACCTTACGCACTTTAACGTTGTATAGTTTTTCGATTTCTCTTTTTACTTTGTTTTTATTAGCATTGATATCCACGATGAACTGAAGAACATTGTTTTTTTCAGCCTGAAGGCTTGCCTTCTCTGTCACATAGGGATATAATATCATAGCAATGCCTCCTCCAGCTTTGTTATTGCAGACTCTGTATATATAGTCAATCGTCCTGCATGCGTTCCTGGGGCTAGCAGTTCGGTATTAAGATTGTCATAGGTAACTATATCTACTCCAGGGAGGTTTCGTGCTGCTTTAACAATGCCTTCATCCTTTGAAGTTACAATCAAAACACTCTTTGGTTTCTTGTATTTTCTTCCTCTAAGCTTGCCTTTTCCTGCCCTTATTTTTTTGGCTTTCGCCCTTAAAATATCCTCAATCACCCCTATTACCTTAAAGAAGGATACAACCTCTTTTGTTTTGGTGAGGGATTCGAATTCATCCACCACAACCAATGGTAACTCTGCAGAGAAGATATGGCCCCTTTCCTTAACTAATTCAGGGTTTGCTGTAGCTGCGATAGAGGATCTTATAGCCTTCTTTCGCTCTTTTTTATTGATTTTTTCTGTTCTATCTGTCTCTGGTTTTGGAGGATGTGCCCTCCTTCCCTTCACTGCCTGGGGTGCTCTTGCAGCCCTTCTTGCATTCTTGATTCTTGCTATCCTTGAAACACCATGCCCAGGTCCCCAGCTTTCTGCAGAGGTTCTCATGCCTGCGTAGAAATGCGCACCATAGGGCTGAAGGCGATTCGCTTGAGCAGCAAGCACCGCTTTCTTGATAAGGTCTGGGCGATATGGCTCATCAAATAACATTAAAGATAAGGTTTTTGCAGTGTTTCCTTGTAAATCAACTACCTTTATCTCCATAGATTCACCCTTGCTTTGATTCAAGACTTATATATGTTATCTTGGGTGCTGGAAGCTGTTTCTTTGCTCTAATAGCTGGTCTTAATCTAACAAGCCTCTTAGCAGGACCAGGTATGCTTCCTTTGATGAGTACATAATCATTCCTTACTATGCCATAGTGTAAGAATCCTCCTTTTGGAGTGACTTCCTCACCATTTGTTCCCATATGCAAGATTCTCTTATTGAATTCTGTTCTCTGATGATAGCCTGTCTGTCCCATCTGGGGAACTCTCCAGCTCACATGAGCAGGACGCCAGGGTCCAAGGGTTCCAACCTCTCTTTCACTACCCGCTCTTGAATGTTTTCCCTTCTGTAGCTGTATACCCCAGCGTTTCACAGGTCCTTGAGTACCTTTACCCTTGGTTACTGCAATCACATCTACGAAATCGCCAGTGCTGAAAACCTCGCTTATACTTATGCTTTTTCCTAAGATTGTTTTGGCATATTCAAATTTTGCCATCAAATCCTTGCCACCGATACCATTTTCCATGATATCAGGTTTCTTCTTAGGTATTCCTGTTACTTTTTCAGGCTGTGTGTAGGTGATTACCCTTAATTCCTTGGCAACATTTTCTTTAATAAGCTGTTCAATTTTTTCTAAAGCTTTAGTGGTATCATGTCTTTTTGGAATAGTTATGCTACGACTTAGGTTTTCGTCAAGCTCCTGCGCCCATGCCTCAGCAATAGCCTTCGCTCCATCATAGCTTTGCTCATACACCCGTATGGCCGCAATTTTAATAGGTGGAGTCTCAACAACAGTTACTGGTACTGATATCTGCATCTCTGAGGTTATGCTGTGGGGACTATTGTCTGTCATAATAACATGCGTCATACCTGCTTTATAGCCAGCGAATCCAATCAGCTTGGTTTCTTCCTGCACAGCCCAAGCTCTGATACGGGGGACTTCTCTTTTTGCTCGTTTTCGCGGGCTGAATGCAAGAGAGCCACGTCTTGGTCTGTGAATCTTTGACATTATCTCCTCCTTTATATACGAGAGGATCGAGGGGTCTTATCAAAAGGATTTTGACTTATGTGCATATGGGCATGTAACTACATCAGTTTACATCAGCCCAGCACTTCATCAAATCCAACCACATCGACTTCAGTTTATTTTCGCTTCATAACGATGGAGATGTATATAAATGCTTTGCTATTCCCAGCACTTCTGTAGTTTTGTTCATGGTGCGAAGCTGACAGAAGAAAAACTCGGTATATCATTAAGAAGAAAGAAGAGTCAGGTGAAGTAATACTATTGAATTCAGAAGCGGAAACAGAATGGTAACCTTTAAACTGTGGAAAGATTCCGAGCTAATCAAAATTCAGGTCAATTTTGTTGAAAGAATTCTTTTTGATCACGAATCTGTTGTAGCGAGAACTCTTATTGATCACGCCAAGATTTCGGAAGAAGATAAAGCGTATATGGAATAAAGACAGAGAAACTTAAAGAGATGATCGTAGAGAAAGTAAAGGATGCTTTGCGATACAAGAAGTACAGAGAAAATTTAGAGAAGAACTTGAAAGTATTAAGCACAAAGGAGTTTATAGACGATCCGTTTGAGAAAGAAATGTTCTTTGTTAAGCAGAATTTTACAGATTTATTGAAAGATTTGTGGAGTTACTTAAAGAAATTGTATTCATTATCATAAATCAAATAAAATAGCTGAAGCCTACGATCCCTTATGGGAAGCCAGAATACAAGGATGGTAAATTGATTGAGAAGGTTAAATCCACCCCTGTATTCAGTCATAAACAGCTTGAATAAACGAAACAGGAAACCTTGAAATAGTAATAAAATACAAACCCCAGGACTGGTTTGAGATTGACTTAGCAATCTCTGCACCACTTTTGTTGGTTGCATAACTTACCTCTTCTACGACCGAGGAGGGGGAAATGGTATGGATGGGTTAAAGGAATTGAGAAGAAAGCTAAGAAATTCAGGCGGAAACTATTTTAAATTCCATACCAATCATAAAACATGCCAAAAGTGATAGAAGTTATTTACGAGAATGGAGTTTTCAAGCCACTTGAAAAAGTTGATCTAAAAGATGGTAAGAGGATGAGAATAGAAATCAAAGAAAATTTAGTAGAGAGGCTTAAGAATTATAGGATAAAAGTTAAGAAAGACATTCTAAAAGAATTCATCGAAGAGAGAAGATAGGATGCCTATAGTGGTAGACACATCAGTATTCATAGATCTTATACTCGAATACGATGAAAACAGGACGCAAAAAGCCGAAAAAACGCTCATGCTTATCCAGGAGAGATCATTTAAAATTGTAAACCCTGTTATATTTAAAGTGGAGATTGCAGGAGTTCTCTCGAGAAATTTGCCAGAAAATAGAGTGGAATTAATCGTAAAAGACATTTTACACGATGTAGAGCTAACACCAAATCCAGATGATTTTGCATTTGAAATTGCAATGAAAACTGGCTCAAGAGCTTCAGATGCATACTTCATTGCGACTGCAAAACTGACCGATTCAATTTTGATAACAAACGATAGGATTATGACAAATAATGCTAGGAGAGCAGGAATAGAAGCCTATTACATAATTGGAGAGTTTGAAAATACTGTGGAGAGATTGAAAAGTTATCAGCTATCATGATTATATATTATTTAAATAAAAAAATTGAAAGGCTTAGGGCAGAGTTATAGTCTCCAAGTATAGTCCCGAAGTTTTACAGTGTTTCAAGATTAACTCCACTCAGAAGCTCAAAGCATTAATTCGATGCAGCCTTAAAACTGGTTCGAGACTGGATTGATGATCTCTGCTATAACTTTTGTTGGTTGCAGGCATTGTAGAAAGGATACAAATCTTCAAAGGTTGAAGAAAAAATTAAAGAGGTTTATATAGCAAAACAACTTAGAGAGGGCTGTGTTATGAGAAAATACTCTATACTATTGTTTGGCTTGATTGCTTTTATAATAACTCTACCTTTTCTACATGATTATGTGTTTTGTTTGGACTTGATTCCAAGGCTTAGTCACCTTAACACAATCAAGCTATTTTATGGCATGGCAGTACCAAACTATGGAGGTAATCTTGCTTTAATATGATTAACTTTTTCATTCCCTATTTACTCTTCCAAAAACTTTTACTTTTCCTCATACTTTTTCTCTCTGCCTACGCTGCTTATAACCTTATCCCTGTAAGTCTTCTTCCGCAAAACTCTTTTCTGGCTTCCACTACATGCTTAACCCCTATACCTATGTCAGGATTATTGCAGGTCACTGGCTGATTCTTTTTGCTTACGCTATACTACCTCTTGCTTTGAAGGCTTTTATTGAACTTCTTGAAAGAAAAAAAAGAAAAAGTATTGTTAAGTTTGTTCTTTTACTGACGCTTGTTGGATTTAATGCCCACACTCTTGTAATCTCTTTTTTTGCTATGACTATTATCTTTCTTTTCTGGATATGGAAAAACAAGGATGTTGAAGCTATACAATTAATCACATCATCAATCCTGATCTTCGCTTTACTCAATGCCTACTGGCTTTTTCCATTAGTAACTGCAAAAAACACTATCTTAGCTAACATAGGAAGCAATGATTTAACAGCTTTTGCACCAAGAATAGAGAGCTTCTCAGCCTTATTCACTTTAGCAAGCATGTATGGTTTCTGGAGAGGTGGTTATATTTACGCTAAGGATTTTCTACCTTTGTGGAAGCTCTTATTTGTCTTTATTTTATTTCTAGCTGTGCACGGGTTTATCTCATATTATAGGGATAAAAAGATCGGGGTTTATGTTAAAAGCTTTGCTGTTATTGCGGTTTTAGGATTAGTTCTTGCAGCAGGAATACAGAGTCCCTTCTCCGAGATTTTTCGCTGGTTGTTTGATCACACGTTCTTAAAAGGCATGAGGGATTCGCACAAGTTTGTAACCCTCGTTGTTCTTGCCTATGCTTACCTTGGTGCTCTGGGTGTTTCAGAATTTGAAAAGATGCTGCGTAGCCCAGTGCGCAGCACTGGCGCAAAATACAAAAAAATGGCTGCAAGCGTGGTTATTGCCATGGCATTAGCTACACCTTTTGTTTACTCCTTCACCTTCTTCAACGGCTTTGCTGGGCAGATCAAGGCCACGGATTACCC
>CAZCRM010000043.1:0-10817 GCA_964501085.1 uncultured Methanosarcinales archaeon
CAAAGGCGATTTTCTTCACAGCAGTAACCTCAGGAAGCATGTATCCTACCTTTGATAGAGATGACCTTGTTCTGATGCAGAACATTGTGCATGACTATAAGGTAGGCGACATAATCATGTTCAAACGCCCAGATACTGCTCAGCCTGTATCTCACAGAATCGTTCAGATTACTCCAGAAGGCATACGCACAAAAGGTGATGCTGTATATGTTACAGACTGGTGGGTTGTCAAGAAAGAAGATATTCTGGGAAAAGCTATAATGATTCGTGGAAAACCCATAGTAATAAAAGGCTATGGAAAATTCTTCATAATAGATGATAAACACCAAGACTTCGGTCCTTTTGGGCAGGATTACAGGAAATACCTCCTGTTTTTCAAGGTATTGAGAGTATATGGATATGTTATTGCGATTGCTTCTCTGCTTCTTTATATTATAATGACCGCAAGAAAACCATGGCAAAGTAGATAAGATTTGCCTTCATATTATATATTATGGAGTTAAGGCATATCCTGCTCATCATTGCCCTGCTTTCATCTGCAGTATTTGCCTCACCCACCATCAACTCATTATTTGCAGGAGAGCATTATTTCTATAATAACAGCATACCTTGTTTGAAATGTCATGCAGATATTCGTAACGAGCTTGACTCTTCCTTGCATCATAGGTATTTCACATGTGATAACTGCCATCTCTCATCCTCAGCTTTATCCCATGGTAATGTAACCAACCCGAGATGCCTTGACTGCCATGGCACACCCCCTAAGCAGGTTACAGATTCCAGGGGAAACACCTATCTCTCTCCAATTGCAAGCATATTCGGAGAAAACACCTCTAATAGAGAATCTCATAGTGCTTTTGTGGAAGGGGCTAACTCAACGCTTTTAATGAAAGGAGAGAATGAGGCATGCATCGCATGCCACACAACAAAATCTATCAGAATCTTAATACGTTATGCAGACTCCTATGCATTTAAAGCTAAAAGAGCTAACAATACATGGCAGATTTTTGATTATATGAAAAATGCTGAGCATTCTAACAGTATAACAATAAACGCAAATCAATCTCATAGTGTGCATAGTTTTATAGCCATACCAGAACTTAGATGTGAGAAATGTCATCCCAATATAAGAGAAGAGCTAAATAATTCCCTCCACCACACCTATTTTTCATGCAATACCTGTCATGAGGTTTATTCCTATCATGCTTCAAACACACCCACATGCCTTTACTGTCACGCCACTAATAGAATTGTGGTTGACATGAATAACAACACCTATATAACCCCTATCGCCAGTGTTTACTCAGGAAACATGAGTGGTGCAGATGCCCACATACCCTTTGTTTCAAGTGCCAACAACAGCAATTTCCCAAATACTGCATGCACCTCATGCCATTCCAGCTTCAACACCAACATCACCTTCACAAGACCTTCGTATATCGAATGGGATGTAATTAATAATAGTAAATGGGTGATAACCAACCTCACCTTTGGACCATTAAAGAATATAACAGTAACAAAGTTTCTTGATGGTAAAGCACATAATATCTCTGGCGTGGATTGCGTATCCTGTCATGATGATATAAAGCAGGCGGTTATTAATGGCGGGCATTCCAATGAGCAATGGAAATCAAAGCATAACTACACCAACTACTTTGACATGAAGAGTTACTGTGAATCCTGTCATAACCCCATAACCATGAATAATAACAACGAATCACCATATCCTGCATATCCTTTCAACTCCTCTATTCATGGCGCCATGAGCTTATCATGCATGGATTGTCATGGAAAAACAGATATTCTTGTTAATATGAATGGATGGAAATCTCCTCCTTATAATAGCAGTGCCATGCATAATATCGAAGATTCTATAGCTCAACAACCTATGTTTGTTCGCTCATACTTATGCATAGCATGCAAGAACACAGGCAATCCAAAACCGAATAATTCATTACACTTCAAGCTTTATACAGAACCTGAGATTGTAATCTATGTCAACGGTGTTAAGCAATATCCATGACCAAAGAAAATCCCTTAATCGAGGTTGAAGAGGATATCTCTCTGAAACCATTCCAGTATACTCCATTCTTTGAAAAGCTGGGGTTAATCAGTGCTTTGATCATTACGATAGCAGTCTTGCTGTTTTCAGGAGCATCATTCTATATAGACATGTTTATAAAATATAATTATCTTTATGCTTTAATAGATATACTCGTCATAATGATGTGTCTTTATGCTGTATATTATATTCTAAGTTCATTAAAAAGAAGAATAATCACCGATATGTTGATTGATACTGCCTTTCAGGAGGGTGTGTATGCCAGATTGAAGCCATTGATTGAACATATTGCCCAGGCTCATGTGGGTGCAAGCATGGTTCTTGATAAGTTAGCGAATATAGATTTGAAGCTTTCAGAGCTCATGAGAGAGCAATATAGCAAAGACAAAGATGTAGAGGAGATAATACAGCAACCAATAGCAGTAGCTACGTCTATCAAATTTATAATAAAGGCAATCTTTCTGATAGTCGTAACTATGGCTGCCTTCATGTTCTTGTTAAACTTCAATCTTGGAGGAATTACGCCTTATGGTGTTCTTCTGATCTTCATCATGTGGTGGGTATTCATCACCAGTGAGTATAATCTTTGGAGAGAGGACTCTGCATGGGGTATGGTGTTTCTACCCATTCTTGTAGTGCCAGTGGGTGTTATGCTTCTTGCAAATCTTATTAATTATAATGTGCTTATGGCTATGCTCTATGTATCCGTAGGAGTGTACACGTTAATATATTACCTCTGGGCAGTGTATGCAACAACAGGAAGCTTACCTGTAATTGTAACAAAGAAAGAAGAAGCTGTAGAAAGCGAGTTCTTTGCACTACAGCAGAAGAGCATGTTAAAAGAACTTATAAATGCTCTCATTTCTCGCATAAGCAGGATGGAAAATAAAAAACAGGAGGTAGAGTATGCTTGGAAAAGATAAATTGTTGATAATAATAGCAATGCTTCTTCTGAGTATCAACGCTGCATATGGAGATAACATCTCTCCAGAAACTATAATAGAAAATAAAGACATGGAAGCCGTAAACTACACAATAACAGCAACTGCAACCATAACTGCAACTGCAATTACAGCTACAACCTCTAATATCTCGCCCCAGCAAACCCTCGTGGTGAAAACCACCCCTAAGACGAAGACGAAGAAAACCCCAGGATTTGAGCTATTTCCTGCTATAATATTACTACTTCTATACGTAATCCACAGAAAACGATAATCGATTTTTTTCAAAATGTTTATAAGTAAACCCGTAGGATATATTCCGTGAAGCACAGGCTGTTAATAATCATAATTGTTCTCATGATAACTCCACCTTCACTGGCAATAGATTATGGATATGCAAGGATAGTTACTAATGTCAAAGGGTTGCAGGATTATACCCTGCACTGGAATGACAGATTTCCTCCAGGCAGTAACCTAAAGATTTATATAGAAGCCCAGGGCATCAATCACAAACGTGCTGCTGCCATAGATTATATAGTCATCATCAGGGATCCAAACAACTACATAGTGGATTCTGCATCCTATACCCATAGGTATGAGGACTACAGGGATAACGATTACATAATATATAAGAAAACAATTCCTGAAACCTGGGAGGAAGGAGCATATACCGCTGAAATCCATATCTTTGATCTCCTGAATGATTCCCTCATGGATGATTATTATAATAATCTCTACTCCTCATATCTCAACGATACCAATAAACCAGATATTCCTGTGATGAATCGGAGTCAGGCATCAGCACAGGGGCAAGAACTCATAATTCAAAAAACCTTTTTTGTTGATAAGTATGCAAGTAAGTACCCTCCTGATAGATTCAGGGTTGAAGATATCATGCTTGAACGAACAAGAGTAGCGCCTCGTGAACCTGTGAAAGTATGGGTGAACGTAACAAATACCTTTGATGAGAAAGGTTCAACCTCTCTAACCTTATTAATGGATGGTATTCCTGTAGAAACCTCTCGAGTTGAAGTAAATGCTCACAGCACAAAAAGGGTTGTTTTCATGGTTTCATCAGAGGTTATTGGTGAACATGAACTTGAGGTTCTTCCAGTGGGTAACAACACCATAGGGCTGAACCTCAAAGCTTATTTCAATATAACCAAAAAAGAAATCGAAACTCCTACCAGCTTTAATTTCAAGGATATACAGATAAATAAACTCAGCGTTGCGCCTAACATGCCTGTAACGATTTCAGTGACTGTAACCAACGAAGGCAAGGCAGGTTCTCAGAAAGTAAAACTGTATATCAATAATATATTGGAAGAGGAAAAAGAAGTTCATCTGAATTTTTCAGAAACAAGGGTTATTACATTCAACATCACTGAAAAAGAGTTGGGTGCATACAAGGTCAGGGTGGATAATCTGAGCAAGATGTTCTTTGTGGAATTACCCACTACTACACCAACTATTACTGCTATTAAGGTTGAGAAAAAGAAAAAACCTGTGCTTAACATCCTACTCGTACTTTCGATAATTGTAATTTTTATATATATATTGAGAAAATATAAGATAAAGTGAAAGACATGACAAAGGTCATAGCATTTGGTTCAGGAAAAGGAGGTGTTGGTAAAACCACACTTGCGTTGAATATTGGTTTTGCCATCGCTTCGCTGAATAAAAAAACTCTGGTAATAGATGGTGATGTATCCCTTCCAAACCTTGACCTTTATACAGGGATTGAGCATCCCATGGTTACTCTGCTTGAGGTTCTCAATAATAATGCAAATGTTAATAGCGCCATCTATACCATTCAGATGGGGCTTGATATCCTCCCCTGTGGCTCTTCATTACAAGCTCTAAAAGGGGTTAATATCGAAAGATTAGAGGAAATCATCTCAGAGTTAAGGAATAGCAGGTATGAATATATTATTCTTGATGTTGCTGCTGGTTTATCCAAGTTCAGCATAATACCAATGATGTCTGCTGATGAGGTTATACTTGTTGTTAATCCAGATATAGCGTCTATAGCAGACGCCCAGAAACTCAGAGCTATAGCTGCGGTTACGGATATAAACATCACAGGAATCATCGTTAATAGATACACAAAGAGGTATGAGGACATTGGGGTAAGAATAGGGTTGCCTGTTATTGGTGCAGTACCTGAAGACAGTGCGGTTATCAAGGCAAGGGATGAAAAAAAACCCCTTATAGCATATAAAAGGTCACCATCTGCAAAAGCGGTCATGAGTATAGCAAGGAAGATATGTGGTGTTCCTGAAAAAAAGAGCATTTTTCAGAGGTTGTTACGATGAGCAAGGATAACGAACTCATAAATTTTTTTATGGATGATGGTTTACTGTTTAAAAAGCAAAAAACCAGAAAAGTTAAAAAAGCTATAGAAGAGAAAGAAAATACTATTGAAATTCCTCAGACCTCTGAGGTTTCAGTGGTTGAGGAAGTCACTAAGAATGTAGCAGAGGAAGAGCATAAAATCAGCAAAGAAGGGTTTGGTGAAGTGGATTATGCCATTCTGAAAGCTATCACCTATGATTTTAAGACCACCAAGGAGATAGCAAAAGCACTTAAGATACGAAATGTTATTATAGAGAGGCATATTTATAAGCTCATCAAAGAAGGGTTGGTAAAATATTTTCAATATGCTGTACTCACCTCAAAAGGTAAGCTCGCTATAAAAAATTTCGAAAACAATCCAGAGGATGTCTGGAAGCCCATCGATGAGTATATTGTATCTGTTATAAAACGTAACAAAGAGCGAAGTTTGAAGTTTCAGAGAGCTATAGACTTTAGTTTGCTTGTTTCAGTAATCATATTAATTATATTGATTATTTATTTTGGTATTTTCTATTAAAATTATACTCATATGCCTTCTCCCATATAGCGAAGAATCTCTTCCTCAGTTCAACAGCAAGCTCCTTATCCCTCACATTCACCACCGCAAAAATCTCTTCTGGGTCTAATGGATTCTGCATATTGAGCAGAACATTTACCCCATCAATAATATTGAAAGGGGTTGCAGGTATCTCAGCAAACCTGCAGCCTAACCTGTCCTGCATAATAAGCGTTTGAATCTCTGCTTGCTTCTCAATCAAACTAAGGTTAACATCCTTGCTGAAAATCACCTTTACCTTCACCCCTCTTTTAAGTGCGTCATGAAGAGTTTTCAGGATAGCTGAATACTTTCCCTTTATCAGCTTATCTCTTATGCTCTCTGAGGTAATCCGTGAAGCCAGAAAGAAGAGTACCTCTTCTCTGGCAGATGAGATGCATTCCCTTACAAGATCAAGAGATTTGTCTCCTATAGCAACCGTCCAGAAGGTTCTATCAGGTTTTCTTGCTACCACCTTAGAAAGCTCAGAGCTTAGGTCATCGGCTATAGCTCCCAGTTCTTCAAGGGTTTCCTGCATCTCCTTATGCTTTCTCTTAAAAAGCTGTCTTATTGCTGTGGAGGGGTCAACACAGGTATACTTTTTGGGTCGTGTATCCTGACAACGTATTAAATTAAGATTCTCAAGACTTGATAACACGTTATATATTCTTCCCATGGGTATGTTTGCATTATTTGCAATCTCATGTGCTTCAGCATCCCCAAGCTCAAGAAGGGAAATATATGCCTGTGCCTCATAACCACTTAGCCCTAACTTTTTCAGTTTTTCAATCACAAAAGATAATCTTCATAGCTAATATTAAAACTTTCAATTAAACAACTTTATGGTTGTTTAAAAAACAAGTATTTTATACCTGAAGAATGTAGTAAGCTTGTGGATTTCCTGGAAACAAACCTGAAAAAACTTGCTGAATTTCAGAAAAAACATGCAAAGGTACTTGCCATAACCATAGTCATCATCACTCTCATACTTGGTGCAGGGCTCAGAAATCTGTCTATAAATTCAGATGTTAGAGCAGAGATGCCCCTTAATCTCCCAATATTCAAACTCAATGATCGCATTACAGACAAGTTTGGAGGTAAAGATACTATAATCATAGCTGTGAAGCTAAATGAGTCTGTAGATCTAAAAAGTGCGGTAAGGGACATACGTGATCCAAGGGTGATACAATCGTTAATCTTTCTGGATAATGAGCTTAGAAACGAAAAGGATATCAACAGCATCTCCTCTCCTGCAAGTTTTTTCAGAGGAAAAACCAAGATTAGTGAGGAGGAGATGGCGCAAGTTCTTCGCACTCCAGAGGCAAATAGGTTCTTTAGCAGGGATTACAGAACTACCTTAATGTATATCTCAGCAGATTTAGGCTCTGATGAGGATAAAATCAAGAGTTTTAATGAGCGTGTTCAGAGATACATTGATTATACCCCAAAACCACCTGGTGTGGAATTCAGCATCACAGGTTCGCCTGTTCTTAGAATAACCATATTTGATTTGCTCAGAAGGGATGCAACCGTAACCCTTGCTGCTTCAGCAGGCATCATACTCCTTCTCCTTTTTATAATGCAACGCTCTTTCATGCATGGAATGCTTATTTTTGCTCCTCTTTCCCTTGGGCTTGTATGGACGATGGGCACACTTGGCTGGTTTGGAATCCCTTTGTCAGTAGCAACGGTAAGCTTAAGCTCTATGATCTTAGGTTTGGGGGTGGAATACGGTGTATTCGTGGTTAGCAGATACAAGGAAGAAAGGAATAAAAATGTTGACCAACTAAACTCCCTTAAAACCACTGTGCATGGGATAGGCACAGCTATAATAGGCTCAGGTCTCACCACAATCATGGGATTTTTAGCTCTCTCCTTTGCAACCATGCCCATGATACAGCGTCTTGGTCAGAGCCTTGCCCTTGGCATTGCATTTTGTCTTCTTGCAGCCCTTATCGTGAATCCTGTACTGATACTTTTAGCAGAGGAATATGAGGTAAAGAGTATAGAGAGAAAGCTTAGAAAATTAGAAGCAGAAGCAAAAAGAAGAAATATATGGGGGAAGGATGCCTAATCTAATAGAAAAATATGCATATTTCGTATGCCATCACCCATTCATAATTCTTGTAATTGTGGGTATGCTTACTCTTTCTTCAATCTATTTTGCAAGCACAATAACCATGAAAACCACAAGCAGAAGAGATTTTCTTCCAGAGAGCGAACCCTCTATACGCACATTGTTTTCCATAGAGGATGAGTTTGGAAGCACTAATACCGTGTATTTTGTTGTTGAAACAAACCCGAAATATTCAGGCTCTGATGAGGTTAAGGATGTGAGAGACCCAAGAGTTCTGAGGTATATGAATGCTATAAGCGAGCTTGCCAGACATACTGATGATGTGATTGAGGTTAGAAGCATGGTGGATATTCTAAAAAGCATCAACAATGGTAGAATACCCTCCTCTATTAGAGAAGTTAAGCGCCTTACCTACAAGAATGGGATTTTTAATGGGTATGTGAGCAAGGATTACAGCATTGCATTGGTCAAAATCACAACTACAGGTGATGTGAACTATGATTCCCTTGAAACCGAGCTTAACAAGATTATACGCAATGTTAAAACTCCTTCTGGAGTCTCAACAAGCTTGGGAGGTACTATTCTTGAACAGCAAGTGATGAAAAAGAACATTCCTAATGATATGAGAAAAACCTCCTTCATTTCAATTATTGGCATATTATTCGTGGTGTTAATGATATTCCGCTCTGCAAAGTATGGTTTAACCCCATTAATTACAGTAGTTCTGGGCAGTCTTTGGGCAATGGGTTTTGTTGGGCTTATAGGGATGGGGTTAAGCTCAGCCACCTCTGGAGTACTTTCCATGATTATGGGTATTGGCATAGATTTCGGAATACAGGTGGTGACGAGATATAGAATGGAGCTTTATAACACCAACCCTATTGATGCCATGACAACCTCATTGAGCAAAGTAATTACTCCCATGTCCACTACAACGCTCTCGGCATTAATAGGTTTTCAAGCACTGCATCTTGGCAAACTCACCTTTCTTGGAGATATGGGTACAATAATGAGCTATGGGGTGGCTGCATGTATGGTTGCTGCTATCACCGCTGTTCCAGCCCTTATAATCATATTTGATACAATAAAATTTAAGAGGTGAGATCATGAATAAAAAAATAATAATATCTTTTCTGTTGGTAACTCTGTTGATAACCACAGCAAGTGGAGCTCCTATCACAGGGGTAACAGGGAGTAGAATCATAGTGAAATTCATGTATCAAGACCCTGATCCAGGGGATGCTGGAAAATACCTTGATCTGAGATGGCAGGTGATTAATACAATTCCCAAGAAAACAGAGGTATTGAGGTTTTATCTAGATGCTGGTTATCCTTTCCTATTTGAGGCTGGAGATTCTCCCTACAAGGATTTAGGTCCTTCAATAGGAACAGGGGATAATGAGGTGTATTATGTACTGCATTATAAGCTAAAAGTTGCGGATGATGCTCTGAAAGGAACGTACAATGTTACCCTAAAATGGACGACTGGAGATGGATGGATAGAGAAGGAGTATCCTATCTACATTGACCCAAAACGTGCGGATTTTGTGATTGGTGCATTGAAAACCTCTCCTGAACGACTGATAGCTGATACCAAAGAAGCGAAGCTTTCAGTGGATATCAGTAATATTGGCGATGGAAATGCAGAGAATGTCAAGGTCAAGTTAATTCTTCCAGATTTGCCAGAGGATGAGGGATTTGTTCCTTCCTATGGTTATTCTGATGAAGATACGCTTGGCAACATTGAAAAGGATGCAAGCAAAACCGCTACTTTCTATATTGATGTGGGTGAGAATGTTAAAGAAGGAGAGTATAATGCCAAGCTTGAGATTACCTACAAGGATGAAAATGATGAGACCAATACCTACAGAACAAAGACTTTAGATTTAAAAATTCCAGTAAAACCTTCTCCTTACTTGATAATAGAGAATGTGACAACCTCTCCTCATATTTTAAAACCAGGTGAGAAAGCTTTGGTGAGGGTGAGAATTAAAAACATTGGGAGTGAGAAAGCTGAATCTGTTTCTTTAAGGGTGTTCAAGGACGCCTCCCAGCCCTTCAAATTTGATGAAAAATCAGACTATGTTGGCACGCTTTCACCCAATGAAAGCGGTGATGCGGTATTGAAGCTTACAATAAAAAAAGATGCTGTTGCCAAGACCTATCTCATAGATGCAGAGCTTAGAGGTGTTGATAAGAGAAACAATGTGGTGATATTCAGCCGTAGCTTTGCATTAACTGTAAACCCTGAGACCAAAGCATTGAATAGCATAGGCATACTAAGTTTGATTGCTTTTGCTGGAGCGGTAGCCTATCTAAGAAGGAAAAAAGGCTAATATCTTGCAGCGATGGGCATCCTCCATCCCATACCAAATGCCTTTGTGGTCACCTTTAGCCCTGGAGCAGCCTGTCTTCTCTTGTACTCATTCCTGTTAACAGTACGTATCACCCATTCCACTATCTTA
This sequence comes from uncultured Methanosarcinales archaeon, assembly GCA_964501085.1. GTDB lineage: Archaea > Halobacteriota > Methanosarcinia > Methanosarcinales > Methanoperedenaceae > CAZCRM01. The sequence goes on from CAZCRM010000043.1 coordinate 10,436, forward strand.
GAATCAAAACCAAGCCGTATAATATGCTTAAGAGAGTATCCTTCATCCAAATAATAATGAAGTATTTTGTCAAGGATATCATAGGGTGGGAGGGTATCCTGATCCTTCTGATCAGGTTTTAGCTCAGCAGAAGGTGGTTTTTCTATAATTTCCTTGGGTATTATTTCGTAATCTCGATTGATATAATTCGCCAGTTCATACACCATAGTTTTGGGAACATCTGAAATAACTCCAAGTCCTCCGCTCATATCACCATATAATGTACAATAGCCAACCGCAAGTTCACTCTTATTACCTGTGGAGAGCACAAGATAGCCAAACTTGTTGGAGAGAGCCATGAGTATATTTCCTCTTATTCTTGCCTGAATATTCTCCTCTGTGG
>CAZCRM010000044.1:0-10772 GCA_964501085.1 uncultured Methanosarcinales archaeon
CTGGACCTGGAGCCACAAACCTTGTGACAGGTATCGCCACAGCGTATATGGATTCAGTTCCTATGGTAGCCATCACTGGTCAGGTTCCGAGATTTCTCATAGGCAATGATGCTTTTCAGGAAGCAAACATCACAGGTATCACCTTACCTATAACAAAGCATAACTATCTTGTTCAGGATGCAAATGAGATTCCTGCTATTGTAAAGGAAGCATTCTACATCGCTCAGACAGGAAGACCAGGTCCTGTGCTCATCGACCTTCCCAAGGATACCCAGACAGAGCTTATAGAGGCTGAGTATCCCAAAGAAGTAAAGCTGAGAGGTTACAAGGCAAGATATATTGGTAACGAGAATCAAATCAAAAAGGCAGCTTCTTTGATACTGAAATCTGAAAAACCCATATTCTACGTGGGAGGAGGCATAATCATCTCAAATGCCTCAGAAGAGCTTCGACTTCTTGCAGAGACTATAATGGCACCTGTGGCTACTACTTTGATGGGCATGGGTGCGTTTCCTTCTGAGCATCCGCTCTCCTTAGGCATGCTAGGTATGCACGGAACAAGGTATGCGAATTATGCCATTCAGGAATCTGACCTTATCATAGCTATTGGAGTTAGGTTTGATGACCGTGTTACTGGTAAAATCTCAGCATTTGCACCTAATGCCAAGATTATACACATAGATATAGATCCTGCGGAGATAGGAAAGAATGTCAGAGTGGATATTCCAATAGTAGGAGATGCCAAGAATGTGCTGAAGAGTTTGCTCAAATATGTTAAGCAGGAACAACCCAAAACTCAGGAATGGCTCAGGAAGATAGAGGTGTGGAAGAGGGAGTACCCTCTTACCTACAAAAAGGATGATCACCTCCGTCCTCAATATGTGGTTGAACAGATAAGTGAGCTATGCCCTGATGCCATAATCGTTACAGAGGTTGGGCAGAACCAGATGTGGGCTGCTCAGTATTTCAAATTCAAGAAACCTAGAACCTTTATATCCAGCGGAGGTCTTGGTACCATGGGATATGGTTTTCCTGCAGCCATGGGAGCTAAAGTAGGAAGACCTGAGGCTACTGTGATAGATATTGCAGGAGATGGCTCATTTCAGATGAACTCTCAGGAGCTTGCCACAGTAGTTAAAAATGATATCCCTGTTATAGTTGCTATACTCAACAATGGTTTCCTTGGAATGGTGAGGCAGTGGCAGGAGTTGTTCTTTAATCGGAGATATTCTGAGTCAAACATACAACAAAGCGTGGATTTTGTGAAACTTGCTGAAGCGTATAATGCCTTAGGTCTTAGAGTTACAAAAAAGAGCGAGGTAAGGTCAGTTATTCAGGAAGCTCTGAAATCTGATAGACCTACGGTAATTGATTTTGTGGTTGAGCCTGAGGAGAATGTCTCTCCAATGGTTCCTGCAGGAGCGGCTATAAATGAGATACTTGATCTGGAGTGAGATGATATGAAACACACCCTTGCTGTGCTTGTGGAAAACAAACCAGGTGTATTAGCAAGAGTGGCAGGATTGTTTTCAAGAAGAGGATTCAATATTGAAAGCCTTGCTGTTGGAGTAACAGAAAAGCCTGATATCTCAAGAATGACAATAGTGGTGAGTGGAGATGACCATGTGCTTGAGCAGGTGATGAAACAACTTAATAAGCTGATAGACGTCATCAGGGTGAGTGATATTCCACCTGAGGAATCTGTGTACAGAGAGCTTGCCCTCATAAAGGTGAGTGTGAATTCTTCCACAAGGGCAGAGGTGATGCAGATTGTGGATGTGTTCAGGGCAAAGATCGTGGATGTGGGTATAAAATCGGTTGTGGTAGAGGTAACAGGAGATGAGAGCAAGATCAATGCAATGGAAAAGTTGCTGAGACAGTTCGGGATAAAAGAGATGGTGAGGACTGGAAGGATTGCCATCAATAGAGGTGCCAAGGTGGTGGAGAAGTAAAAAGCGTATATACTATAACGTAATCAAAAGGGAATGTGGTTAATATGGTGAAGATATTCTATGATAGAGATGCTGACATTAGCGTGTTGAAGGACAGGACTATAGCTATCATCGGTTACGGAAATCAGGGATCTGCACAAGCATTGAATCTTCATGATTCAGGGCTTGATGTGGTTGTAGGCGTGAGGAAAAATGGTGAGTCATGGAAAGCAGCAAGCAAGGATGGGCTTGATGTAGCTACGATAGATGAGGCTGCGAAGAAAGCGGATTTAATCCAGATGCTGATACCTGATGAGGTGCAAAGCAGGGTGTATGTGAAAGATATAGCTCCATACATGAGTAAAGGCAAGGTATTGGGTTTCTCTCATGGCTTCAATATTCATTATAACCAAATCATACCTCCAAAGGATGTGGATGTGATAATGGTAGCTCCAAAAGGACCTGGGCATCTGGTGAGACGTACTTATAAAGAGGGTATAGGAGTTCCTGCACTTCTTGCCGTATATCAGAACGCTTCAGGAAATGCAAAACACATAGCTTTAGCGTATGCTAAAGGAATAGGTGCCACTCGTGCAGGAGTAATCGAAACTACTTTTAAGGAGGAGACCGAGACTGATCTTTTTGGTGAGCAGGTTGATCTCTGTGGTGGGGTAACAGCTTTGATAAAAGCCTCATTTGAAACACTGGTTGAAGCAGGTTATCAGCCAGAGGTTGCGTATTTTGAGACCCTGCATGAGTTAAAGCTCATCGTTGACCTCATACATGAGGGTGGGCTGAGCAAGATGTGGTACTATGTATCCAATACAGCAGAATACGGAGGGCTTACCGTAGGTCCTAAGGTCATTAATGAACATTCTCGAAAAGCCATGAAAGAAGCATTGCGTAGAATACAGAGTGGAGAGTTTGCTCGTGAATATGTGCTTGAAGGAAAAGCCAATATGCCTGTTCTTAAAGCTCTGGAAAAACAGGAGCATGAGCACGAGATAGAGAAGGTTGGGAAGAAGCTAAGAAAGATGATGCCATGGCTGCAATAAAATATGCAGGTGAAGACATGGTTCGGGATATTTCAGGTTGAGGATAATAAAATTGTTGAGGTTAAGCTCTTTCAGAAGGATGTAAATGATTTAACAGACCGCCTGCTTAAGGAAACATTGCTCATGAGGGGAAAGGTTGCAGGCGAGGATCTTCGTAGCTTGGCATTAAAATATGGTTTTGTTGAGTCAGAGAAGGAGTATGACTCCCTAATTCATGAAGTTGCTATTCAGCTTGTGAAAAAACAGGTGGAGAAAGCGATTACTCAAGACAAAAGAATCATAGCTGCGGTGGAAGCAATCGATGATATCAATGCCACATCCAATATTCTTGCAGAGAGATTGAAGGAGTGGTATATGCTTAGAGGCGATACTGATTTAAAGGGAAAAGAGCTTGCAAGTTATATCACCCATATAGCTTCTGACAATCCAGAGTTAGAAGCAATGCAGAGTCTTGCATCAGCTCTTCTTGGGCTGTACGAGAGCAGAACAGCGATCGAAGAGTATTTAAAGCAGAAGATGCACTCCTTTGCTCCCAATCTCAGCAACATAGCAGGACCTATTCTTGGGGCGAGATTGCTTAGCATGGCAGGCGGTCTTGAAAAACTTGCCTCTATGCCCTCAAGCACTGTTCAAGTGATCGGAGCAAATAAAGCTCTGTTCAAGCATTTGAAGGGGAAAGCACCCTCTCCAAAGCATGGGGTGATATACAGACATCCTCTTGTGAGCACTGCACCAAAAAGACTCAGGGGAAAGATTGCAAGAGCCCTGGCATCAAAAATATCCTTAGCATCAAGATATGATTATTACTCTGGAGAGCTAAAAGATGATTTAATAAAGGCGTTAGAAAAAAAGGTTTCTGACATCAAGCTAAGGTCTTCCTGAGGTTTAACCAAAAGACAAGATATTAGAGACTACAAGGTGAATATGAAGGTATGCAGGCTGAAGTGTATGATAAGGTTAGAGTAGAGAGAGATGGTATTGAGTATGAAGGCATACTAATGCCCTCTCAGACAGGTAATATAGTATTAAAACTCAAGAATGGCTATAACATTGGGATAAAGTCAGATGCAAGAATAACATTGCTTGAAAAAAAGAAAGAACAGATTGAAACTATCCCTGCACCTCTGAAAAGAGATGAGAAACTTCCTAACGTCTCCATTCTCTCCACAGGGGGTACAATAGCAAGCAAAGTAGATTACAGAACAGGGGCGGTAACCTCTCAATTTACAGCCGAGGACATACTCAATGCCATTCCTGAACTTTCTGAGATAGCCAACTACAACTGTAGAATGATATTCTCCATCCTAAGCGAGAACATGCGTCCTTCCTATTGGGTAGAGCTTGCCCGTGCTGTGTATGAGGAAATCAAGAGTGGAGCAGAGGGAGTCATAATCACCCATGGTACTGATACCATGAGCTATACCGCTGCTGCTTTATCCTTCATGCTTAGTACCCCTGTTCCCATAGTGCTCGTAGGCTCACAGAGAAGTGCTGACAGACCAAGCAGTGATAATGCCATGAATGCTATATGTGCAGCCAGAGTTGCCACAAGCGATATAGCAGAGGTGTGCGTGGTGATGCATGGCTCAATGAGTGATGATTTCTGCTATATCCATAGAGGCACCAAGGTCAGGAAGATGCACACCTCTAGAAGGGATGCCTTCAAAAGTATCAACTCTTTACCAATAGGTAAGGTGGATTACCCAAGCGGGAGAATAAGCTTTAATCTTCCTTATACCAAGAGAGATGAGAAAAAACTTGCCATCAATGATAAGCTCGAAGATAAGTGTGTTCTGATAAAATATGTAACTGGTATGAAAGGTGAATTACTTTTGCTTTATAAAGATGCTGGTTATAAAGGGCTGGTAATAGAAGGCACAGGTCTGGGGCATGTCTCAACAGGCTGGATTCCTTTTATAAAAGAGATTATCGAAGCTGGGATACCTGTTGTCATGACCTCTCAATGCATCCATGGCAGGATATGCGACCGGGTATATGATACAGGTAGAGATTTGCTAAAGGCAGGGGTGATTGAAGCAGGGGACATGATTCCTGAGGTGGCTCTTGTAAAGCTCATGTGGGTGCTGGGACAGACTTCAGATATGGAAAAAGTAAAGGAGATGATGCAGACTAATATAGCTGGTGAGATTACGCAGAGTACATACTCATAATGATGATAGTAATTATATATTTGAGCGTAAATATTATATACTGTTAAGCACTACATATAGATTGGATTAGGTATCTAACGCCTTTAGTACCCTCAGTCTCCTTCGACCCATCGTTTTTACATAGATACCTAATCCTCTCTTTTTTTGTAACAACAAAAGTTATAAATTTATGGGGCAACATCTTAGTTGTTATGAGTTCAGAATTACCCCCACAGGTTCAAAATCAGCTTGCTCAACTGCAGCAGATTCAACAGCAGGCTCAAGCAATTGCACTTCAGAAGAATCAGGTTGAAATCAATTTAAAGGAGACTGAGTTAGCTTTTGAAGAGCTTGAGAAGCTTGATGAGAATGCTGTTGTGTATAGAACGATAGGAGAGTTGCTGATAAAAACAGAACCAGAGAAAATAAAGGAATATCTTCAGGAAAAAAAGGACACTCTTGACCTCAGGCTGAAAACCCTCACCCGACAGGAAGAAAGAATTCAGAAACGATTCCAGCAGCTTCAGGAACAGCTTAAGCAGGCACTTGGTACACCGTCTGCTGGGTAACATCTCCTGAATGTAAGGAAAAACCTGCAATTATGGAGATTGATGAGTTAGAATTTTGTAATCAGTTGTTAAACTACGACAATATTCTCTACCTCTGCCATCGAAATGCTGACCCTGATGCGCTGGGAAGTGCTTTTGCGTTGAAGGAAGCGATAGGAGGCACCATAGGTGTAATCGATGGCTGTGATAGATTGGCTGCTCATATTGCAAAGTACTTAGGTATTGAATTTCTGGTAAATCCTGCAAACAACTATGACCTTGTGGTTGTGGTGGATACCTCTACTCCAGCACAATTGAATGGGTATGAGCTCAAAACCTATTCGGTGATTGACCATCATTCCACAACCTCCTTGAATGAAAACGCCTGCTTCTATCTTCATCGAAACAAGAGTTCAACCGCAGAGATGGTGCATGATCTTCTAAAGTTGATGGGTGCGCCCATTCTGAGACGCGTTGCATTCGCTCTGATATGTGGCATAATAACAGATACAGGAAATTTCAGACATGCTTCAGCAGAATCTTTCAAGGCAGTGGGTGAACTGATAGAGCTGAGCGGGATCGAGTATGGAGAAGTAATGGATATCATTTCTGCAGTGCCTCAGGATGTTTCCATGCGCATTGCCCTTCTAAAAGCAACACAGCGTGCCTCAATAGAACGGGTAAAGGACTGGATTATCGTCACCACCCATGTAAGCTCTTTTGGTGGTTCAGCAGCCTCGAATCTTGTCTCAATGGGAGCAGATGTAGCCTTTGTGGCGGCAAAGAAGAATGGTGTTGTTAAGGTGAATGCCCGTGCAAGAAGATGCGCTATAAATGCGGGTGTGAATCTTGCAAGACTGATGCAGGATATCAGTTCGAGATTCAATGGAGTAGGTGGTGGACATGAAGGTGCTGCAGGAATGGATGTGTATGGTGATATCGAAGACATACTCTCTGCCTGTGTGCAGCACGTGAAGAATTCCCTCATGCAGTATTCTTTTTAAGGCTCAACAGCTGATTGATGGCATAGACAAGTGCTTCAACAGACGCCATGACAATATCCTCGTTGGTAGCTCTGGCTGACACCACTCTTCCTTTTTCATCCTCCACGCCTATAATCACCTCTGCAAGGGCATCTGAACCCCCTGAGATCGCCTCAATCCTGAAATCTCGCAGTTTTACCTTGTAATCTCCAAGAATACCTGTTACTGTTTTCAATGCTGCATCAACAGGTCCTACTCCAGTGTTGGCACCTATACGCTCTTGACCATTAACCAAAGCTTTCACAGTGGCGGTGGGTGTTATGATATTCCCTGTCATCACCGATACCTCTTTTAAGTCAATCACCCTTCTCCCTTTTGATGTCTTACCAATAATTGATTCTGCAATAGCATAGAGGTCAACATCAGTAACACGTTTTCCTTTATCACCAATCTCCTTTATCCTTTTCATTATCTCATTCAATTGTTCATCTGTTGGGTGCAGTCCTGCGTTCTCAAGGGATTGTTTCACAGCATGCTTGCCTGCATGTTTGCCAAGCACAAGTCGTCTTCTATGACCCACCATCTCTGGTGTCATAACCCCTGGTTCAAAGGTGTCTGTTCTCACAAGCACTCCATGGGTATGTATTCCTGATTCATGAGCAAAAGCATTCTCTCCCACAATGGGCTTTGTTGGAGGCATGCGTATACCTGTTATCCTCTCAACAAGACGTGAGGTCTCTACTAAATATTTGGTGTTTATGCTTGTTTTTGCATTGTATAGAGAGTGCAGTCCCATCACGGTCTCTGCAAGATCAGCGTTACCAGCTCTTTCTCCCATCCCATTGACAGTTACTTGTACCTGTGAAGCTCCTGCTTCCACAGCAGAGAGTGTGTTTGCAACAGCCAAGCCAAAATCGTTATGGCAGTGAACATCTATGGGAATCTTGATGTTGGCAGCGATTTCTTTTATTAGTTTATACATGGCAGAGGGGACTATAACTCCTACAGTATCTGGTACGTTGATAATATCACAGTGCGCATCTTCAACACCTTTATAGACATGTATAAGGTAATCAACATCTGTTCGTGTGGCATCCATGGCAGAAAACATGCATTTGATTCCATGTTCTTTTATGTATTCCACTGCATCCACAGCCATAGTGTATACCTCTTCCCTGCTTTTCTTTATGGTGCTTATACGCTGTACATCTGATGTGGAGACAAAGGTATGCACCATATCTACATCGCAATCAATGCATGCATCAATGTCAGATTTTATCACCCTTGCCAGCCCGCATATCTCAGAGTTCAGCCCTGATTTAGCTATTTTCTTCACAGACACCTTCTCCCCTTCAGAGGACATGGGGAAACCTGCTTCAATGATATCAACTCCAAGCTTATCCAACTGCTGAGCTATACTGAGCTTCTCTTCATGGGTAAGCGAAACACCAGGAGTCTGCTCTCCATCCCTGAGCGTGGTGTCAAAAATGTTTATCTTTCTATTCTGAGGCGTTTCAGCAGTGTAAAAAACGATCCCTCACATCAGTCATGAGGACGTGAATAACGTATTAGGGTATAAAGTTTACGGTGTGCTTACCAACACAATTGATAACTTTTTTAAGGTTTTAAGGCTTAAAATAAGTCCTAAAAGAGGTGATAAAAGGCGAGTTTAAACATCGCCTGAATTCCTATGACACAGTACAAGATACCCGTAATACCAGGTGATGGTATCGGTCCAGAAATAATCAGAGAAGGAAAGAGAGTGTTAGAAGCTGCTGGTGAACGATTTGGTTTTGATATTGAATGGCTGGAATATCCTCATGGAGCAGAACATTATCTTGAGACAGGAGAACTCATGTCAGAAGATACCCTCAAGGAGCTTTCAAAGTATAAAGCGATATATTTTGGTGCGATAGGTGATGAGAGGGTTGAGCCAGGCATCCTTGAAAAAGGAATTCTCCTGAAGATGAGGTTTTATTTTGATCAGTACATCAACCTGCGTCCAGTGAAACTGCTTAAAGGCATGTGGACTCCTCTCAGGGATAAAACACCAGAGGATATAGATTTTGTGGTGGTGCGTGAGAATACTGAAGATTTTTATATAGGCATAGGAGGTCGCTCCAAGAAAGGAAAGAGCAATGCAACCCTTGAGGTTGCACGTGCATTATATAATATCAAATTCGGGCTTGATATTGAATCAGACAGTGAGGAGATAGGTTATCAGCTTGGTCTTATCAGCAAGGAAGGCACAAGAAGGGTTATCCGTTATGCCTTTGAGCTTGCAAAAGAGAGAAAAAAGCATGTTTCCTCTGTGGATAAGGCAAACGTGCTATCTGAAATCTATGGGTTATGGCGTGAGGAATTCAGTGCAATTGCATCTGAATATCCTGAGATAAAAACTGATTTCAATTTTGTGGATGCTATAACCATGTGGTTTGTTAAGAATCCTGAATGGTTTGATGTTGTGGTTACACCCAACATGTTCGGAGATATCATCACTGACCTAGGAGCGATGATTCAAGGCGGTTTAGGCTTCGCCCCAGGTGGAAACATTAACCCAGAGGGTACGAGCATGTTTGAGCCCATACATGGAAGCGCACCCAAGTACAAGGGCAAAAACATGGCAAACCCCATTGCAACCATCTGGGCAGGAGCACTACTGCTAGACCATATTGGCGAGCGAGAAGCTTCACATGCAATTATCAAAGCGATTGAGCAGAATATTGTGAATAATAAGGTAAAAACCTATGATAGAGGTGGAACAAACACAACCTCTGAGGTTGGAGAGGATATCGCACGCTTGGTAAAACAGCAATGAAAGTAGAGTTGATGGAAACCAATTTGAGCAATGTATATACCATAGGAAAAAAACTTCTAACAAAAAACCTTGCTCCAGAGTCTGAGAAGGATGAGTACCGTGTATGGAATCCCTACACAAGCAAACTTGCAGCCCTGATAATGAAGGGTTGCACAATCCCTCTACAGAAGAACTACAATGTGCTTTATTTAGGGGCTGCAAATGGAACAACCGCAAGCTATGTCTCTGATATTCTCTCTGAAGGTATGGTTTTTGCAGTGGAATTCTCACCAAGAGCGATGCAGGATTTGATAAAGGTGAGCATTCCCAGAATCAACCTTTTCCCTATATTCGCTGATGCAAGGTATCCTGAATCCTACAGAAACATGGTGTCAGAGGTTGATCTTATATATCAGGATATTGCTCAGAGAGATCAGGCAGACATAGCTGTCAGGAATGCAAGATTATTCTTAAGGAAAGAAGGGTATCTGATTCTGATGATAAAATCAAGAAGTATTGATTCTACAAAAAAAACAAGAGAGGTTGTTGATGACGAAATAGCAAAGCTCAGCGACTTTAACATTCTCAGGCTTGTGAATCTGAAACCATTTCATTTGGATCATATTGCAGTGGTTGCGCAGATGAATAGATAGCTTTTTCATGCATTTCTTATTTAAGAGAAAACATGGTATCTTATGCAGAAGCTGGAGTCGATATAAACAAGGAGAGAAACCTAATCTCAGCCTTGGTTAAAAACATAACCTATAAACGTAAAGGGATGGGAGCACCTTTAACAGATGTTGGGCATTACGCAGGTCTTGTTGATTTCGGAGAGTATGCCCTTGCCCTCACCATGGATGGGGTGGGCACAAAGCTCATTGTTGCAAATGAGATGAAGAGATGGAACACCATTGGAATTGATTGCATCGCCATGAATGTCAACGATCTTTTGGCAATGGGGGTTGAGCCTGTTGCGTTTGTGGATTACATTGCTATGGGAGAGTACAGCGAGGAGATTATGAGGCAGATAGGAGAGGGGCTGCAGAAAGGTGCTGAGATAGCCAAGGTTAGTATAGTTGGAGGGGAAAGTGCAACTATTCCTGAGATTGTTAAAGGTTTTGATCTTGCAGGGGCATGTTTAGGGGTGGTGAAAAAGGATAACGTTATCACAGGCGAACGTATTAAAGTGGGAGATGCCATTGTAGGGCTTCCGTCAAGTGGAGTGCACAGCAATGGATATACTCTAATACGCAGGATTATAGAGAACTCAGAGTACTCCTACCATGATGAATTCCCCTATAATAAAGC
>CAZCRM010000045.1:0-10707 GCA_964501085.1 uncultured Methanosarcinales archaeon
TATTAAGGTGCCTTTTGTTTACATGATAGTCGCTAAGAAAGCTTACGGTTTTAACTGTGAAATGAATTGTCAAGGAGTGGGTTCTCTATTTATCGATAAAGCTAAATAACCATAACAAGGTTTGAGACATGAAATTCGTAAGAACGAGCCTTTGGGTATATCTCAAAGGCAGGGACTGCTTTGACACAGCCCGAACTGGGTAGAATGCCACTTTCAGACAAACCCAGAATCTCCATAGTCGTGGAGAGTGTCAAAAATAATGCTATAGCCAATGCTACAGTCCCAATCTTCTTGCAATCTCCTCAACCTCTCTCAATGCTATAGAATCCTCAGGTAGCTCTACAATGGGCTTGCCTTCAAGATCGAATCTTGCAAGTATATAATCAAAAGGAATCATACCAATGAGATTCATTCTTTTTAAAGATGCATATTCCTCGATCCTCGCTCTATTCTCTGGTGTAACCTTGTTGGCTATCACATGCATTCTTTTTATATTAAGCTCAAGTGAATCCGCAAGATGGCGTATTCTCTCAGCAGTTTGTAGTCCTCTCAGTGAGGCATCAATGATTACAATAAGATCATCCACATCCCTTATGATCCTGCGAGATAGATGCTCAAGACCAGCTGCTGTATCGATAAGAGTTATGTCATAATTCTTGATTATTCTGTCCATTATTCCCCTGAGAAGATTATTCACAAAACAGTAGCAACCTGAACCCTCTGGTCTGCCCATCACAAGAAGATCATAGTCATGCGTTTCGGTGAGAACCTCATATATCTTTGCCTCAAGCAATCTCTCCTTATCTATATCAGGAGGTATTCTATCTCTTTCCCTGAACATGAATTCCCGCATATCGCCTATGGTATGATCAACGTTAATTCCTAATACCTCAGGTAGGTTGGAATCAGGGTCTGCATCGATAACAAGCAGACTATGATTGCTCAGATATCTCACCAGCATACCAGCTACTGCAGTCTTACCCGTGCCCCCCTTGCCTGTGATGGCAATTACTCTCATTCCATTAACCTTTGCCCTTCAGAACAACTCTATCAATAGTTATCTTTGCGTTCTTTAAAATCACTTTTATTCCATTACTATATTGCATGGGCATTGGAGGTGGAGTTGGAATTTTCTCAGGATGAGGCGTTATATCTGCAGGCTCAACCTTCTTCTCCTTTTCCTCTTTCACCCATCTCTCCACCACTGGATGATTATGTTTCTCAAGAAAATCCCTTAGAGAATCTAGGTCATTAACCTCTTTTTCAGTTGGAATCTTATCCACAATATCCTGAGGAATATCTTCTTTGATCTTCTCCTTCAAATTAGAAGGCATCCACACAACACGATTCCACCCTCCATCAGCCTGTATGAATTTGGGTGAGCGGAAATAATTCACCCCAATACCCAGAAACCCTATAATCTGCTTTCCCCCTCCGGTCTGTCCTGCCATTGTGGAGAATGCAAGACCATTGGGCGCAGTACCTGTGAAATCCCTATCAACCCATCCAATACCATCCACCTCAGGAATGTAAAACCCAACAACTTCAAAACATCCACAGCTTGTGTGAGGATACTCAAAGAATGAATGAAGCTTGATTCTGGTGTATTCTCCTCCTGATAATGAAGCTGCCTTCTCATTCACACCAGAGTATTCTCCTCCAATCTCATCTATGATCTCACCCTTGGGTATGGGAAACTGAGGACCTTCAGGGTCAACCTTGGCTGCTGCTCTCCCATCAAACCAGTTAATAGCGCCACATAAAGAGATTCTGTCTGGCGTTATAACACACACATTGGTGGGTGCAAAGCTCTGGCACAGTGTACAGCCATAGAACACATCCACATCCTCATCATGAAGATCACGGGTTCTGGCGTCCCTAGCCTCATATACCTTCATGGCTTCTGCTAGCTGTTTCTCAACTTCTTCTAAGTCAGTGATGTATATCGCTTCTATCTTCTCAATAAAAGGAAGCTCGTTCTTGAAGAGCATCATTGTAGCTTTGGCTATCTGTTCAAAGGAATTCAGTCCTTTCTTAACAGCATCCTTGCTTATTCGGATCCAGATGTCATAACGCTGGTTTAAATGCATATAGCCCTGAATATAATTCTGGAAATCGTGGTTTCTACGTTCCACTATAGCTTCTATATCGCTCTCTACCAGTTTACCCGCGATACGATATATCATGGCAAAAGGATGGCGAGAACCTTCCTCCATCTCTGAGAGGTCCTTACCTATAAGTGTAAACTTTCCATCCTCAACTTCATCCATATTTACGGCTCTCACAAGCTCAAATCCTTTAGATTTTGGGCCTGCAAGCTCAACATACATATCATCTTTTCGTACACGTTCGCCCTCAAACATGGGGGATATTTCAAATGGAAACTCCTCTGACATAGGTATGCCCTCTTTTTTAATGATATTTATTTTTTGGGTAATTGATCTATCACCTCATCAAGGGCTAGAGCAAATACCTCATTCTTAAGGTTTCCAAATGATATGTCAGCATTAGGATGATAGTATTTATCCAAGGATACCACCTTAATATTGGAGAAATTCTTTAGGGCTGAGATTGCCTGGGATGCGTAGTAATAGGTAACTCCAAGAAACGCTACAAGGTCATAACCTCCTTTTCCATCCAAGCCCTGCCACTCTGGATCGCAGAGATAAGAGGCAAGAGCATGCAGATTAATGTAATGAACCTCTAAGCCCTTATCTCCAAGATAGCTGTAGGCATGTCCAACAGCAGCTATTGGCATTCCTGCTTTTCCCATACTAATAACCTTTGAAAGGATATCATCGCTGATATGAGAACCTATAATAAGCAATGGTCTTTTAGCCTTTGCAATCATTCTTCCTGCCACCTTTGGCATCACAGCCTTAGCTGTTTTTGGTCCTGGGATATTGGCGGTATCAAAAGGTACTGCTCTACGAGTGGTATCTATACTCATTTTTTAGCCTCCTTGCAGAGATAGGGAACATTAGTAGGCTGGAAAGAAACATCTGCTTTTCTGATAGCACCTTCTAATATCTTCTTCTTATTCCAGTCAATCTTCCATCCCTTCTCTTCCAGCAGCTTGAGCAATGTTTCTCTCTTTGCCACAGGTAAGTCTGCCTCTGTCCTAACATATATGTGCCAGTCATCAGGCATTTTCTTAAGGTATTTTTCGCTTAGCTCAATATAATGCGTTAATTTAATGGCTCTTCCCAAGCTATTATCACTTGGTCTGAAACAAAGCTTGGCAATGAGGGGCATAAGCTCTTCCTTTGTCTCCACTGAGATCATGAGATGCTCTGGTGCTGGTTCGATGTTTACTACTGAACCATCTCTTGCATCCAGAACATTCCAGTTATCTTTTTTGTAGGGTTTGCCTATGAAAGCCCTTCTATACTTGAGACCATGCGGTCCCACAACAACAGGAATCCCTAACCTGTTGCATCCTGTGGCTATGGCAAACGCTTTCTGGGAGTATGCACCCCATGCTATTCCTACAGCTCCAATGCGATTGAGTACGTAATCAGCGATCTCTTCCCAGTTGCCTTTGGTCTTTCTCTGGGCGAATATTGAAGCTACCTTTATGGTGAGGGCTGCAATATGAGCATTTGAGACACAGGAGCCAGTGTTAAGCAGGTTACCTTTAATGAATCTTCCGGGATAGCGCTCATATAGTGTTTTTCCTTCCTTGTCCTTGAACATCCCTATATCCATAGCACTGCATCCAGAGGTAACCACGATATAGCTACGCTGGAGCATCTCTTCCACCACGTCATATAAATCCTTAGTTCCATCTGGATAATTGCCACATCCAACGAAGGCAAGCACCCCAGGAGTGGTACCAAGCACGAGGTTTCTTCCTTCCTCTCTTATTTCAGGATCGCCTATCTGCCCTCTTCCTATCCTGACCTTACCTTTTTCCTCCCTTATCACACGCTGAGATGCTTTCTCAATAACATTCAATACAGGAATACCTACTGGGCAACTGTAATCACATCTCCCGCATCCAATGCATTTGTTGTGCAGTATCTCAAACCTTGTAAGGTCACCATTTGCCGCTGCTGTCATGGCATCTGCTATGGGCAAACCTTCAGGACAATCATAGCTACATTGCATACATTTGGTGCATTTTGCCACGAGTTTCTTGAATTCTTCATCATTAGGTAAGGCACTAATACCTTTGGCTTTTCGTATGGGTGCAATTTTGAGAGCAAGTTTTGGGACAAGCTCTCCAACCTTCTCAAGATCAAGGATGAGTGCTCCTGCATGCTTACCACTTATAATATCTTCAATAATCTCATCCACGCTATCATCAGAGCGATCGGGTAAACCATATGTTATTTTTTCATTCGTAGCAATCACGGGTATATGAAGCTTCTTAGCTTCTTTTAGTATATCAGCCCTCACACACTGCTCATCTGTAACAATCACGTCAGGTATGCCTGATCGAATGTATTTTAGCTCTTTGCTCATGGAACCTATAATCTTTGCAGTCTTGTTGTAACGGGTCATGTCATGGGCTGTGCAGCATAACCCTGCTATCTCAATCTTGTCAAACATGTCATGAGCATCCATATAGTCAAGAATGTAGGCAGGTGCAGCTATGTTATGACCAACGCATATCACCACTGGTTTTTTAGGGTCAAGAATACCCATACCAATCTCAGCCATGGGGGTGTTTTCCTCAGATTTAGGCATATTCAAGCAGGAGATTTGAACGATATCAGCTACCTCCATACCTAAAAGATCAAGCATGCCTGCATGCAGAGCTTTGGATTCAAAATCTCTTGAATCACCTTCCTGCCCTGTATTTGCTATTGCTATGAGCTGGGTGAGTTGTTCTTCTATGTATTCTAAAACTGGAAGAAAATCGCCAATGGTTTCAGGCTGAAATCCCATAACTGTTTCTGTGATAGGTGCTTTAAGGTTGCTTGGACCTACATCGATGGGATGATCTTCTCCGTATTTTTTGATTGCATAGCTTAAAAGATGACGTGCATGTGAGGTATGACAGGCTGCACCCATTATGGTTGTCATGAGCACCTCACGGGAGGAATGAGTCTCAAGGTCTATACCGCATGCTCCTTCCTTATTGCCCGTGAGGTCACATTTCCCATAGGTACAGTAATCGCATATATCGCTTGTTGGAGTATAAATTGGATTATATCTCTCAAGAAGCCTGTAATCCCAGTTTCTTAAGCTGATGATATCAGGTCTTGGAGTTGGTCCCTCTGCAAGGGTTTCCTCACCAGGCGCAACTATCTTACCAATATGTATCTGAACGTTTTCCAGTCCTTCTATTACAAAACTTCCTTTTTTAATCATACCAACTCCAATAAATAGAGGGTTTACTTAATATTTATCTAATAATAGGATATTCCTCATTATTATTCATGATATATATACCTTATGCATGACCTTCCATCTGATAAGCACTCCTTGGTCTAATTTATTTAAAGAAATCAACTCAAGCCTGCACCCTTTCAAGAAACCCTTCCCGTCCACAGGGGTTGGGGCGCTTCTTCCCCCAAGTATGAGATTTCCGATAAAGGTGTAGATTTCATCCACTAACCCTAAGGAGATAAGCCCCCAGTTCAGTGTTGCCCCTCCTTCCACCATTAATGTGTTGATACCACGCTTCTTAAGCTCAAAAAGCAGTTGTTTAAGGTCGACGATGTCTTTGCCTGTGGTGATGATGTCAGCATACCTTGCAAGCTTTTCAACCTTTTCCTGAGGTGCATTTTCAGACACAGCTATTATTTTTTTTCCAGCACCTTTTTTGAAAATATCAGCATCTATAGGTGTTCTTGCATGGCTATCCACCACAACTCTAACAGGATTCTCGTCTTTACCTTGTTTTAGACGAAGCTCTCTGCGCTTCTCGGATTTTACAGTTAAGCTTGGGTTATCAGAAAGCATGGTGCCTATACCTATCATCACAGCATCTGAATTGGCTCTGAGCTCATCCACACGCTCAAAATCGAGCTTGTTCGAGATTCTTGTTTGCTTCCGCTCTACAGAAGCTATTTTACCATCTGCACTCATTGCTATGTTGATAAACACAAAGGGTCTATTAAGCATGGTATATCTCAAAAGGTTAGGAGATAAATAAGACCTTCCAAAGAGATGAAGCTTGTGTAGCATGAACCACAAATGATATATGGTTTGGCAGCAGAAAAAATGTAAAAAGGGCGCGGCTGTAGTCTAGGGGTTATGACAGGGGCTTCCCAAGCCTCTAACCCGGGTTCGAATCCCGGCAGCCGCATTGCTTGTAATGTGCACTTAATCGATTGCCTTCTTTTGTAGTTGATTTCATTCCATAAGCAAGAATAATTATCTGCAAGCTCAAACAACCTCTTTTCATGCTCCTTTTCGGTTTCAGCAAAAAATGTCAGTCCTTTTTATGCCTTATTTCCTCATCTATCTTTGCTTGAACAAACCTTGAGAGGTCTATATGTTCTCTCTTTACCCATTCCTCATGATCTTATCTTATTTTATTGTATTATAATTAATATTATATAATCTAAATATATTTTTAATTACGCAAATCCATCTCGACTGGGGAGCTTTCTTGCACAGAATAATCTCGGAAGAATCATGAGATAGCTATATGCAAAGTATTAGGCATAGATATCAGCAGACCTACAGTCGATAAACAGAATCTACAGCCACTATACAAAAAGTGAAAAAGAGAAAATATCAAAATAATTAAAGAAAATAAAATGCGTAATCAGCAAAGTTTAATAAAACACAATGCCTGTTCATTGCCTTAAAATATAGTAACATCCTTTTGATATCTTTTTGTGATATAATGTATGAACGTGTTCAGTCTGCTTGACCCCAAAATTCAGAAAGCACTTGTAAAACATGGGTTTACTAAACCCACGTTAGCTCAGATAAAAACCATTCCAGTGGTGCTGAACAAAGAGCATGTGTTACTCATAGCACCAACTGGCTCTGGTAAAACAGAATCAGCGGTTCTTCCATTATTCAATAACATCATGCATAGCAAGGAAGAAGGCATATCTATACTGTACATCACCCCTCTCCGTGCACTGAATAGAGATATGCTTTCACGTCTCGAATGGTGGGGTAAAGAGTTAGGTATAAGCATAGCTGTACGGCATGGGGACACAACACAATATGAGCGACAGAAGCAGTCTATGAAACCTCCACAATTTCTTGTTACCACACCTGAGACACTTCAGATAATGCTCACAGGAAAAAGGCTCAGACTCAACCTAAGAACAGTTAAGTATGTAATTATTGATGAGGTACATGAGCTTGCATCCTCAAAAAGAGGGGCACAGTTATCCATCGTCTTAGAGCGCCTTGTTGAGGTATGTGGAGAGTTTCAGAGGATTGGCCTCTCTGCCACAGTGGGTAAACCTGAGGAAATCGCAAACTTTCTTGCAGGTACGCATAGAAGAGTTCGTGTTATTGAGGTATCCTTGACAAAACAGCTACATTTCAAGGTGATATCTCCATCGCCTTCTTCAAAAGATGTTGAGTTATCAAAAAAACTCATGTGCTCGCCTGAAATAGCCTCTCATCTTCGTATAATCTCTGAAATCGTTAAGAAACACAGATCTACGCTTATATTTGTGAATACAAGAGAAGCTGCCGAGATGCTGGGCTCCAGATTCAGGATGCTTGGGGTTAACATAGGTGTGCATCATGGCTCACTATCAAGAGATGCTCGCATAGAGGCTGAGAACAATTTCAAGAAGGGCTTGCTCTCTGGTCTGATATGCACCTCTTCCATGGAGCTTGGAATTGATATAGGTGATGTGGATCATGTAATTCAATATATGTCGCCCAGAGAGGTAGCTCGTTTGATACAGAGAGTTGG
The DNA here is from genome assembly GCA_964501085.1 of uncultured Methanosarcinales archaeon. GTDB lineage: Archaea > Halobacteriota > Methanosarcinia > Methanosarcinales > Methanoperedenaceae > CAZCRM01. Next base: position 7,847 of record CAZCRM010000045.1, read on the forward strand.
ACGTGCTGGACACTATATAGAGAAGCAGTCAAAGGGTACCATAATTACCATAGGAGGGGATGATGCGGCTGAATCATGCGTAATTGCCCGAAGGGCGATGAAGGGTGAGATTGAGACCATAGATATTCATGAGAACAGCACAGATACCTTAGCGAACCAGATATGCGCTATAGCACTCGATTTTGGTGAGATATCTCTTAAGAAACTGTATTCCATAATAAAAAGAGCCTATCCTTTCAGAACGCTTACATATGAGCTTTTCATGAGAGTTGTTCAACAGCTAAGCCAGCACGGACTTATACGGCTTGAAGAGGATAAAATTGTGAGAAAAAGAAAGAGTGTGCATTATTTTTACGAAAACCTCTCCATGATACCTGATGAAGAACGTTTTGAGATTTTTGATATTGTAGAAGGAAAAACAGTTGGGGCTTTGGATGAGATATTTGTGGTGAATTTTGCAAGAGAGGGGGCGGTGTTCATAGCGAAAGGGGATATGTGGCGTATCATAGAAATAAGCAATGAAAAGAAGAGAATCAAGGTTGAGCCCATAAGCGATTTAGAGGGTGAGATTCCAAGCTGGGTGGGTGAGGAGATACCTGTTCCCTACGAGGTGGCACAGGAGGTTGGATGTATCAGAAAACAAATGATGGAGAGACTTGCGAATGGCGAGAGCATTGAGAGCATCGCTCAAGATTATATGAAGCATTATCCTGCTAATAAAGAAACTACGATAAAAATTGCAGAATTGATTCAGAGACAACTCAAAGCAGGTTTTGTTACACCTACCAACGATACTGTGACAATAGAGCATGAGGATAAAACCATTGTTATCAACATCTGTGGTGGGCATAAGGTGAATGAAACCCTTGGAAGAGTGCTTACATCCTTGCTTGCTGCACGATTGGGTGCAAGCGTAGCTATGGAGATTGACCCGTATAGAATAAGGTTAGAACTTCCAAGAATAATAGGTGCTGAGAAAATAAAGCAACTACTTTTGACAACAAGCCCTGATCATATTGAACCTATAATAGAGCTTACCCTAAAGAACACCACACTACTTAAATGGAAGATGGTTCATGTGGCAAGAAAGTTCGGTGCTCTTAGCAAGGATATGGATTATGAGCGCATAAGCATGAAAAAACTGCTTGAGATTTTTGAGCACACCCCCATGTATGATGAAGCAGTTCGGGAGATATTCCATGACAAGCTTGATATTAACCATGCTAAAGAAATTATTGATGGGATGCATAAGGGTAAAGTTAAGCTTGTTGTTCAGCCTCTTAGTTTTGTAGGAAAGGAGGGGTTGCTCAGGGGAAGAGAGCTGATGCCACCTGAGAGGGCAGATGCATCTATAATCATGGCACTCAAGAACAGGATTATGGATGAGCATGTTATTCTCTTCTGTGTGCACTGCAAGAAATGGCATTCTAATAGAGTTGTCAAGAACATACCAGAGGTACCTGAATGTCCTCTATGCATGAGCCGTATGATAGCTGTCCTTAAGCCGTGGGAAGAAGAGGAGATAATGATTGTGAAGAAACCTGAGAATGAGAAAACCAAGGAAGAGAGAAAGAGAACCGCAAGGGTGTACAGGAACGCTAACCTAGTGTTATCACATGGGAAAACTGCTGCAATAGCCCTTGCTTCCAGGGGGATAGGACCTGAGACCGCATCTCGTGTTATAAGAAAGCTGAGGGAGAATGAGGAGGAGTTCTATCGTGACATCCTGATTGCTGAAAGAAACTATGCAAGAACAAGAAGGTTCTGGGAAAGGTGAAGAATGGAAGCATTCATGTATGAAAAGAATAATTTAATACTCTGGTGTTGATTTTGCCCCATCTACTGTCTCTTTCCGACTTAACGTATAGTGATATCATTAACATACTTGAGATTGCCTCAGACCTAAAAGAGAAGAGGGCAAGAGGAAAAACATGCGATGATTTGAAGAACAAAACCCTTGCCATGTTTTTTGAAAAACCCTCAACCCGTACTCGAATCTCATTCGAGGTAGCCATGACAGAGTTAGGAGGACATGCTATTTTTCTTAGCACTAAGGACATGCAGCTTGGAAGGGGAGAATCCATCGCTGATACAGCAAGGGTTATGTCACGCTATGTTCATGCTGTGATGGCAAGGGTATACAGGCATGAGACTCTTGTTGAACTCTCAAAACATTCCAGCGTGCCTGTGATCAACGGTCTCTCAGATTTAGAGCATCCATGCCAATTGCTTGCTGACCTCATGACCATACGTGAGTACAAGGGCAGGTTTAAGGGGTTAAAATTCTCATGGATAGGTGATGGTAACAATGTTTGTAATTCAGCAATGCTTGCCTGTGCTCTCACTGGCATGAAAATGACCATCGCTTGCCCGCAAGGTTATGAGCCAGACCAAAGCATTCTCAAGAAAGCAAGAGAGTTGGGAGGTGTTATCAATATCATACATGACCCCATGAAAGCAGCAGAAAATGCGGATATACTTTACACAGATGTATGGGTCTCCATGGGGGATGAGGAAGAGTACGAGAAAAGGCTAAATGACTTCAAACCCTACCAGATCAACAGTAAACTTTTAGAACAATCCAAACATGATGTGATGGTACTACACTGCCTTCCAGCACATAGAGGTGAGGAAATCACGGATGAGGTAATTGAAAGTCCCAACTCTGCTGTGTTTGACCAGGCAGAGAACAGATTGCATGTCCAGAAAGCACTGCTATTACGACTAATCTCATGAAGCGAGGGTTGCCAAGTGGTCAAAGGCGATAGCTTCAGGAGCTATTCCCGTAGGGGTTCGAGGGTTCAAATCCCTCCCCTCGCATGCTATCTTGAGTATCGCCCCATGAGTTCACCTTTCGCTAG
>CAZCRM010000046.1:0-6936 GCA_964501085.1 uncultured Methanosarcinales archaeon
TAAATAGACTAATATTTCTAGAAATTATTCCCTAAAAATGGAAGAGTTAGGGTTATTAAATTTGTCAAACCTCCATCCACAACCATTTTTAAAGGCTATTGCTTCGCTTCAATCGGAAATTCTTCATAGTAAAGTTCCCCGATTAACTCGAGAAGAACCCTAAAAGAGTTAAGGAGATAAGTTTATCTATAATAAATTCTTAGTGAGTATTGGTGATAATCATGGGCGGAGTGATAGGTCCTGCAGAGATGGAGAAAATAAAGAAGAACGAAAAGAAGAAGAAAAGCAAGTAGGCTCATGACTTAAAGAGCCAACTTGCTTTTTTTATTTTGAGGTGATGGAGCGTGGAGGACAATCAGGAATATAAACTTACTGTTCTGAATGCCCGGAATGACCTTATAGATATAGTGGTTCATGAATGTGAGCACTGTCATGAGCTTATACCAAAGGTTGGTGATTGTCCAGAGTGTGGTACTGCTTACAACCATCTTAAAACCGTAGAGAACTTCAAGACAGGTTTCCTTCATTACATATACGAATGCAGTGGATGTCCAGAAGATAAAAGGAAGGCTCAGAAAACCATCAAGCTTATAGATGTCGTGGATGAAAACAGACTGAACATAAGAAAGAATCTGGCAGATGATTTCCTGAAGTCTGGAGGGTATTAAAGTTCTATTGCTATGATGGCATCTTCCACCTCTATTACATCCACCGCTTTTCCTTTCAATGATATTTCTTTCTTGATGGTATAACATGAACTGTCAAGCTTGAACCTCTCACCATTCACCTCAATGAGGATATCACCTTCCTTCATAAGCTCTTTTGGGTCAGCATTCTTGAGGGCTTCAGCGATGGATTTGGCTTTACTTCTGTAGGTTCTGCCCAGAATCTTCATGTTAGGTTTTATCTCAACTGGAATAACCTCAAAATCAGGTTTTCCTGACCTAAGCATTACTTTAGAGTTACTAGCTCCAGCAATATCTGAGGTATCTGTTAATAAAGAATAAATTATGACCTCCTTGAGTGGAGCGTTGAGAGCAATGCCATGCTCTGATTTATATCTCCGGATAGCAGAGCTTATCTCCTTTATCAGGTTACCTTGCTTTTCAGCATCATCATCTATTAAAGCCTGGTTTACCTCTGGCCATGCTTGAAGATGCACACTTCCCTTCTTCAGATAAGAATATATCTCTTCAGAGATGTAGGGTAAAAAGGGGGCTAACAGGCGTGTGAGAGTCTCCAAGGTAACATACAAAGTATAGCGAGCAGCCTGCTTACCTTCTATATCTTTATCGCCATAGAGCCTCCATTTTATAAGCTCTATATAGTTATCAGCAAGAATATCCCAGGTAAACCTGCGTATTGCCTTGAAGCTCTCATCAAACTGATACGCTTCCATCTTTTCAGTGACTTCTTTTACCGTGCGATTGAGTTTGCTCAGAAGCCATCTGTCCACGAGCCTTAGTTTAGCTGGTGTATCCGAGATATGTGGGAGAGAGAAGCGAGCTATGCTCCATAGCTTGTGCAGAAAGCGGGAGCCTGCAACCACATCCTTCCATGCAAACATGATATCTGATCCAGTGCTTCCCCCCAGAGCAGCCCACTGTCTGAAAGCATCAGAACCATACTTTGCGATAACTTCCTCAGGCATTACGAAGTTATTCCTACTTTTGCTCATCTTGTGCCCATCTTCCCCGAGCACCATCCCGTTTATAAGTATGGTTTCCCATGGCTTATTACCAGTAAGAGCCTTTGATCTCAGGATGGTGTAAAAAGCCCAGGTTCGGATGATATCATAGCCCTGAGGGCGAAGCTGAACTGGTAAACAGGGTTTATTCTGTTCCAGCCATCCTGCAACATGTAGTGCTGATATAGAAGAGTCCATCCAGGTATCCAAAACGTCCTCTTCCCCTCTAAATTCTGTGGAACCACATTCGCATGGCTCAGGAGGAGATTTCTGGGTTGGGTCTATGGGCAGCCATTCCTCCTCTGCCACCTTTACCTTACCACAACGATTACAATACCACACTGGTATAGGGGTGGCAAAGATTCTCTGTCTTGAGATACACCAATCCCATTCCATGGTTCCTGTCCAGTTCTCAAGTCTGACCTTCATATATTCAGGAACCCATTCTACTTGGTTAGCGGTACTAATGATATCCTCAGGGATGATTTTCACAAACCACTGCTTCTCAGATATAATTTCGATAGGGGTCTTACATCGCCAGCATAAACCTACATTCTGGCTTATGTTTTCCTGTTTGTAGAGAATACCCTCCTTCTTCATATCCTGAATTATGGCGTTTTTGCATTCTTCAACACTCATACCTGCATACTTTCCTGCAAGATGTGTCATCCTCCCTGATCTGTCAATAACCTTGCGCAGAGGAAGGGAATGCACTGACCACCATCTCACATCCTGTTTATCTCCAAAGGTGCATATCATCACCACCCCTGTTCCAAAAGATGGGTCAACCTCTTTGTCTGCAATAACCTTTACCTTATGCCCGAACAGAGGTACTCTTACTTCGCTATTAATAAACCCTTTATATCTTTCATCATCAGGATGCACTGCAACTGCAACACATGCTGCAAGAAGCTCTGGTCGTGTTGTAGCGATCTCAAGTGTATCAAACTTCAGGTAATTAAGGGTGGTGTTTCTGGTCTCATACTCCACCTCAGCAAAGGCAATGGCGGTCTCGCATCTGGGACACCAGTTCACAGGATGGTTCTGCTGGTATATCATCCCACTCTTGTACATCCTTACAAAAGACCTCTGGGTCTTGACGTAATAACTGGGCTCCATGGTGATGTACTCATTGCTCCAGTCAATGGAAAAACCAAGACGTCTCAGGGTTTTTCTCATCTTTTCGATATTCTCTCGTGTGAGTTCCACACACTTTTGTCTGAACTCCTGGCGTGATACCTGATTCTTGGTGATACCATAGGTCTCCTCAACCTTAACCTCGGTTGGTAAGCCATGACAATCCCAACCCTGAGGAAACATTACATTAAAACCTCTCATCCGTTTATATCTTGCAACAAAATCGATATAACACCAGTTTAAAGCGTTGCCTATGTGAAAGTTTCCCGTAGGATAGGGAGGAGGAGTGTCGATGATATACTGGGGTTTATCAGAATCCCAGTCAAAATAGTACATAGAGTCCTGCCACCTGTTCAACCATTTCTCTTCTATGGCTTTGTAATCGTATTCCTTAGGAAGCTCCATATCTGAGCAGGATTTCCTGCATGGTAAATAGAATTATCGTTTCTCTCAAATTGTATATAATATTTCAACCCTTTGTAGTATTCATGAGTATGCACCATATAATCACACACAGCTTCAACCTTGATTATACCCTCTCGTGTGGTCAGGTATTTAGATGGGAGAGAACACATGAAGGGTGGGTGGGTATTGTGAATGGAAAACTTATAAAGGTAAAACAGGAGGGAGAAAAACTTATAGTACATACCACTCTGAGCAATAAATTTGTACGGGATTACTTCAGGTTAGAGGATGATATTAATGAAATATATGCTGAGATTAACAGGGATGAGCTGATGAACTCGTTAATAAAGAAATATTATGGGCTGCGTTTAATACATCAGGATGCATGGGAATGTCTTGTATCATATGTATGCTCAAGCAACAACACCATACGTAATATCACCACCTCTATAAGGAGAATGTGTGAATTGTTTGGAAATAAGATTGAAGAGGGTTATTACTCCTTCCCCACACCTGAAGCTCTGTCTGAGGCAGAGGTTTCTGAGCTTAAAAAATGCAAGCTCGGTTTTCGTGCACCTGCTATCCAGAATATTGCCTCTATGATAGCAGAAGGAGAATTTGACCTTTATGGAATACAGCAATTATCTTATGAAGAAGGAAGAAAAGAGCTTATGAAAATAAAAGGTGTAGGGAGCAAGATTGCGGATTGTGTATTGCTTTTTGCCTTTGGAAAGCTTGAATCATTTCCTGTAGATACTCATATTGAGAACATCATGCAGAGTTACTATGGGGAGAATTTTAATACTGTAAAGAAATCCAGAAAACGGGACGAAATCGCAAGGTTTGCCCGTGAATACTTTGGGAGGTACTGCGGGTATGCACAAGAATATCTGTATGCAGGAGCACGTGGTATCTAGGAATAAGCGATAATCTCACTTAAACCATAAGCTTTAGGAATATCTCCTCAAGAGAGGTTTCTTTTGTTTTTATATTGATTATTCGTCCATGATTTCTTATCACCCATGCTATGACCTTATTGAGTTCATCCATACTTCTAACAATGCTAATAAAATTCTTGTTCTTCTTAACAGCATCAAATTCTGGGGGATTATCAACGATGAACTCGATGGTATATTCTATGCCACCACACCGTTTCTTTATCTCCTCTGGGGTACCATACGCTATTTCTTTTCCTTTGTTCATTATAAGTACGTGATCGCACAGGCTTTCCACCTGATACAGGTTATGGGCACTGAAAATAATTGTTTTTCCTTGCTTTTTAAGCTCTGCTACAAAATCCACAAGATATTTTGAGGTTATTGGGTCAAGTCCAGAGGTCATCTCATCAAGTACAAGATATTCTGGGTCATTAATCAGAGCTCTTGCAATTGCCACCTTGCGCTTCATACCTTTCGAAATCTCCCCTATCTTCTTATCCCCAGTCTCAAGTCTGAGCGCCTTGAAGATTTCCCGGATTCTGCGAAGGGCAAGCTGTTTCTCAACTCCGTAGATTCGAGAGAAAAACATTAGGTAGTCATGTGGAGTCATGCCCTCGTACAATGGATTATCCTCTGGAAGAAAACCTAACTTTTGCTTTATTATTTTGGCATTTTTCCTCATATCCAACCCATTAATCGTTATCTCCCCGCTGGTAGGGGTTATCAGCCCACTCAACATCTTTAAGGTTGTTGTCTTACCAGCACCATTTGGTCCCACAATACCAAAGATTTCTCCCTTCTCAATTTCAAAATTGAGATTATCAACAGCAACAAAACCATTATATTCCTTTCTCAACCTTTTTACAACGACATACATAGAAACTATTATTTATCGTAAACTAATATAAATATGATGCATTTATTAACCATCTCTGCATGGGAGTTCAGAAGGGGTGTAATGCTAAGCAAACGAACTCTTGCCTTCTCATTCGTTCTTATAATATTAATAGCATCGCTATCTATGCTGATATCACAGCACGGCATTCATATAAATAATATCTACAAAGTAGTACTCACTGATTCCACACTTTATGAAGTTTTGCAAACAGATGGCAGATTTGAGGTGTATATTGCTAATGAGCAGGATGCAAGAAAGCTATTTAATGAGGGGGCGGATCTTCTCATCATTGGAAACAACGTTATCTATCATCAATCTGAGAAGTCGATATCAGCCCTTGATGCACTAAATAAAGCAGTTTTAAGATATAATGAGGCAAAGCTGTTATCCTACAATGACGTGAATAACACCTTTCCAGTATGGATAAAGGTGAGGTATCTCAGGAGAGAGAAAACGCTTCACCTACTTTCAGTAAAAAAACTTCCTGAAGTTAGGGAAACTCCTGAGAAGGTTGAAAAAGAAGTCATTGAAATGCCTTCAAGAAAAGAAGAGGTTATAACACCAAATAAACCAACAAAGAAACGCCTGCCTACCAAGAGAAGCAAACTCTCCATTCCCAGACTCAGCACTCCTTCACATTTCGTTCCCCCAATTCCTTTCAAATCCGTGGTTCTCAGCTTTCTGTATATTTTTCCTATTTATTTTATCGCACACCTCTATTCCTCAAGTATAATGGAAGAAAAAATCAAGCGGAGAGGAGAATTATTATTGGTATCACCGTTAAAATCTTATGAGATTGTTATTGGTAAACTCATTCCATATCTTCTTCTCAGCTTGGTTGTGGTTACTGCTGTGACGCTGTATATTGGCAAGGACGTATGGGTAAAGATAATATTGACCCTAATACCTATAATTATGATGTACCTTTCAACTGCTTTTTTTAGTGCCATTATGGCACGCAGTTTCAAGGAACTCAGTTTTATACTCATCTTTCTCTCAGTGTGTATCTCTGGGTATATCTTCCTTCCTGCCATGTTCGCCAACATTCATGACATAAGCTATATATCTCCCATTACCCCTGTGGTCAAGCTTCTTGAGAAAGAGAGCATATCATCAAGCGAATACCTCTTCTCAACACTTCCTTTCTTAATGGTCTCCCTTCTTGTTTTCATGTTTGGCATATTTATATATAGAGAAGAAGACTTATTCGCCCAGAAATCCATCATAGATAAACTGCTTGACTCCATACAAATATTCATAAATAATGTCCCCTCCCCACTTTTCTTTTTGAGTTTGACTCTGACTCCTCTGGTACTGCTGGTGCAGATGATTCTTATAGTAATAATGTTCAATTTCCCTCTAAAATATGGAGTTATAGCATTCATACTTCTGGCAGCCTTCATCGAGGAGATTGTCAAGTCTGCGGGTATCTACACCCTCTTTTCAAGAAATAATATAAGCATTGGAAAGGCGTTGAAGGCAGGTATACTTTCAGGTGCTGGATTTTTTGCAGGTGAAAAGCTCCTACTGATAATTGTTATCGCAGGAATCTCAGGCTCAGTATTCGGTTCTGTCATAGGCACAGGTCTTCTCATCCTACCCTTGCTTCTACATCTCACCAGTACCTCTGTAGCTTCGTTAAGCATGAAATATCTTGGTACAAAGCATTACCTGCTTTCAGTGGTGTTGGCTACCATTATCCATTCAGCGTATAACCTTTACCTTGTCAGGGGGATATTGTTTGCGTAGCCTTGTCATCGCTAATAAGGAATTAAGGTCTCTTCTCAGCGAGAAGAGTCTAATCCTTGCGATACTTATTCAGCTTCTGATAGCTTCATTCTCATCACTGCTTGTTATAGGGCTTGCCTCTT
>CAZCRM010000046.1:7036-10635 GCA_964501085.1 uncultured Methanosarcinales archaeon
ATTCAGCTTCTGATAGCTTCATTCTCATCACTGCTTGTTATAGGGCTTGCCTCTTTCTTTGATCCTTCCATGCTTGAGAAATATGATGTGAAGGTAAGTATTGGAGTGGTGGGTGATGGTGAGGTAGAGCAGTTCCTTAAAAAGAGCATAACATACTACCATTATCAGAATCTTAAGAGCGCAATGCTGGATTTTAATGATAATACCATAGATGCCATACTTGTTGTTCCTCAGGTAAAAGCTTCTGATAATGCGATTATAGAACTCATATTATATCTACCCAAATCAGATATAAAAGGCACTTTTGCTGTGTTACAGCTGAAGAAACCCCTTGAAGAGTTTGAGTCCTATGTGAGAGAGGTTAGAGGAGAACGAATAGGTTTTGAACCCATAAAGCTGTATTACATAAAAACTAAAAGAACCTCTTCTTATTTTGAGTTCATCTATGGGATACTTATTCCACTGCTGATGTTCACCCCTGTTTTCATCTCAGGAGGCTTTATCATAGATACCATAACCGAAGAATACCAGAGAAAAACCCTTGACCTTCTTTTGGTCTCACCTGCATCCTTTTTAGAAGTGTTGAATGGCAAGATACTTGTTGCTATAATCATCGCACCTGCGCAGGCTTTATTATGGATTATACTTCTAAGGTTGAACCATGTGGTAGTGCATAACATTATGATTATTCTGCTGCTGGTTAGTCTTTCTGGTGTTATCATTGTTTTTATAGGGGTTATAGTTGCTTTAAGATACAGGGATAGAGGTGTATCCCAGTATATCTATTCTCTGCTTCTCATTCTGCTCTTTCTTGCAGGATATCTTTTTGATAACTCGCCTTTAAATCTGGTGGTTCGATTAGCCTCTGCCTCTATAGGCTATGAAGCACTTGTTTACTGCGTGGCTTACGCCATAATTGGGTTTATGTTATATACCTACATAATAAGTAGAAGTAATTATGAATATACCTGAGATGTTACTGGTGGGATTCACAGTAGGACTTACAGGTGCAATGGCACCAGGTCCTATGCTTTTTGCCACCATTGAATCCTCTCTGAAAAGAGGATGGAGAGCGGGACCCGAGGTGGTTTCAGGTCATGCTGTTCTTGAAATTATCATATGTGTTTTGATCATCACAGGCATGGCCTCTGTGGTGAATAGCAAGGTTATCACTATGGTATCCCTCATAGGGGGTTTCTCGCTCTGCATGTTTGGATGGTCTATCCTCAAAAGCAGGAAGAATGTAAACCTTGAAACCGAGCTTACGGTAACGAATCCTGCTGTTGCAGGAATCATAACCTCAGCTTCTAATCCCTATTTCTGGATATGGTGGTTGAGCGCGGGCACAGGGATTATCATGGAAGGTCTTAAAATAGGTGTGGTAGCAGCATGGGTGTTTGTGATAGGACACTGGACGGCTGATGGTGTGTGGTATTCCTTTGTATCAGGGTCATTCAGCAGGGGAAGAACGCTTATATCGCATAGCATGTACAGAAACATACTCACAGCATGCGGGTTGTTTCTAATCGCTTTTGGTGCGTGGTTTATTATCCATATCATTTTATCATAAAAGCGTTTAAGTATAGGGCAATACATACACCTCTCCATGAGAAACTCAGAGATACTAACATGCCTGCAATGTGGTACCTGCCATGCAAGCTGTCCTTCAGGACGATACACCAGCCTTAATATCAGGAAGATTATCAAGGAGGCGATGAAACGGGATGTATCAGAAGAGCTTGAGCTTTGGATGTGTACCACATGTTATAACTGTGAGGAGCGATGCCCAAGAGGGATAAAGGTCACAGATACTGTGATTGCTCTAAGAAACGAAGCAGTGAAAAAGGGCAGAATGCTACCTTCTCACAGGAAGGTGTGCAGGTTTTTTATAGAGACCGGGCATTCAATACCTTTAGATGAGGAACACAGAGCAATAAGGGAAAAAATTGGTCTCTCTCTACCAGAAAGCGTTGTAAAGTATCCAGAAGCTCTTAAGGAAGTAAAAACCCTTATTGAATCCACAGGTTTTGCTAAGCTGATTCAAGAATGAAGCAGGTCTCTCTTTTCCTGGGCTGTCTTGTTCCCAACCGTTACCCTGGGATTGAAAAAGCCACCAAGATGGTGCTTGACAGATTGAATATCAGATGGAGTGAACTAAAGGGAGCTTCATGCTGTCCCGCACCAGGTTTATTTGAATCCTTTGACAAGATAACATGGCTTAGTATATCAGCAAGAAATCTTGCGCTGGCTGAGAAGAAAAACACCACTATTCTCACCATATGTAACGGATGTTTCAGTTCTCTCATGGATGCAAACAGCATTCTGAGGAACAATGCAGAGCTTCGTAATAGAGTTAACATTCATCTTAAAAAAATTGATAAGGAATACTCAGGCACTGTTGAAGTGAGACATATCATTGAGTTTCTTTATAATGAGGTAGGAACTCGAGAGATTAACAGAGTGGTAGAGAAACCTCTAAAGGTTAAGGTTGCTGTGCATTATGGATGCCATCTCCTTAAGCCTGTGCGAAGAAGAAAGCTTGGTTCTGCCGAATATCCTGTATTCTTTGATGAATTAGTTGAAGCTTTGGGGGCTAAGAGTGTGGATTATGAAGGTAAGACCGCATGCTGCGGAGCAGGGGGTGGGGTGAGGTCTGCTATGCTTGAAACCTCGCTAAAAATGACTGAGTACAAGCTTGAACGCATGAAGAAGGCTGGTGTTGATTGCATAGTGGATGCATGTCCTTTCTGCCATCTGCAATACGATATAGCTCAGGTTGAACTGGCAAAGAAAGGAAAGGTTTTTGATATACCAGTTCTTCACTACACCCAGTTACTGGGGATTGCCTTTGGCTACTCTATACAAGAAGTTGGACTGCATCTTAACCATATTGTAAACCATGATTTTGAAGAGAAGATAAAAATAGGAGGTTAGTGGGCAGAAAGGTGGTGGGTGGTGGGGGGTAAAAAAAGAGTTTCTATCTGCCCACTATGTTCGTATATATGCGAACATAGTATATATAGTTTATGGATTCATGCTCATCTAAAGAAATTAACTTTATCGGCGGGAAGTCTCCATCCGAAAGGGTGGAGTGGGATACGATATATAACCATAGTTCCTACCAAAGCTAATATATATTTACTTGCTCTAATAAAAAGCTATGAAACTCATAGATAAGTACAAAGAAGAAATTACCACGATAGAAAGATTAGACCGATAGTTGAGGCGATCCATCCTGACTTCCCTTTCAGTTAGGCACATAATCCAGGTATTTTAAAATTACTAATTAAAGCTAATAATCCGAGCGTAGCGAGGCGCATGATGAAATTAAAATCATAAATTAAATTTTTAATGCTCTCACTTCGCTCAAGCGTTTCCGATGAATGCGGAGAAGGATGATTTTTTATAAAAAGAAAGGAGAACAAAGATAATCAGTAGTTGTAGAGTATATGGTCGATGCATGCTTTAGGATTACTATCAAATCTGCATAATACTTTCTACCTATTCCCCAATAATCTGAAGCACAATGTTTCTATTTCTTTCTCTTCTGTCAAAGTTGATGCATACAATCTGCTGCCATGTTCCAAGGGTGAGACGTT
>CAZCRM010000047.1:0-10531 GCA_964501085.1 uncultured Methanosarcinales archaeon
AAATCTATACTAAGCACTACGTTTTTAACATTTCATACACATACTCTGCAATATGCATTGTAGCATCCACCCCACAAGCTTCGAAAATTCCTTTACATGAGGGTGTGGCGTTAACCTCAAGCACATAAGATTTCTCCCCTTCTATGATATCCACACCTGCAAAGATGGTGCCCATAACTCTTGCAGCTTTTAAACTTAATGCAATTTGCTCTTCTGTTAAACTACATGGTTTTGCAACACCACCCTGGCTAAGATTGCTCACCCATTTTCCCTCTGGTGCAACCCTACATATAGAAGCCACCACCCTGTGATTCACCACAAATGCGCGGATATCTTTTTTATAGTTTACGAACTCCTGCATGTATACTACACCCTCTCTTTCCAGAACTTGCTGAAGCTTCTGCATTCCCTCATCATCATTCTTCAATAGGGTAACTCCAATCCCTTTATACCCGTACACTGGCTTTATCACAGCTTTATTATGAGAACATAAAAACTTTAGAGCATCACGTAGATTATTGGTCACCAAGGTCTCAGGAACTGGTATGTCATTCTTCTGAAGCAGGAAGCTGGAGATATGCTTGTTGGCACACCATGCTATGGATTCAGGGTTATTGATTATCTTAACTCCTTCCTCCTCCAACATGAGGAGAGTGCTGTATCTGAAAGAGATATCCTTCAGGGTAGAAGGTCCAATATCTCTTACGATTATGGCTTCTAATGTGGTGAGATTAACACCACATGAATAAATCATAGAGGAAAAACTGGTAACCTTCTTAAAATCAATCTTCACAGGATGCATTCCATACCTTTTAACCGCATTACAGAAAGCTAAAGCTGTCCAGTCTTTAGGGTTAGTCACCACTATTCCAATTGTTCTCATCACTTAGTCTTCTTCTTTATGATTGCCACATCCCCAAGGGTGGTTCCTTTTACAAATCCACTACTGTGCTGCATCTCAACAGAAAATTTTTCAGTGAGTTGAATATTCAGTACATTCTCAAGTTTTTTTCTTACCGAGTCCTCTGGTATCAATTCCCCACGTTCAATTTTTTTAAGAAGGCTGACCTTCTCCATGATTTTTGAGGCTAGATCTTCTATGCTCAAACCCCTCTCCTCTCTGGCTTTTCTGATTATATGTGCATACTCAGGGTTGATCTCATCAAGCCTATCAAAGATATCCTTTCTTGGCTTCCGGGTAACCACCACTTTTTCTATAGGCGAGACCTTTCTGGATACTGGAGACCATTTATCAGAGGGTTTTCCATAATGAGCACATTGTTTGCATACCTCTAAATTAGTTCCTTCCACACTCACCCTTACAGGATTTCCTTTTATGTCATTACCACATATCTCACACTGCATACCATCATCTCGACGAAAAATCTATATATCGTTTCCACTTAAATATCATTCGGAGGAAGTATGGCTGAATCTCAAGAAAAATCCAGAAACACAGTTGAAATGGGGAGTGATGATTTTTCTCGCTATCTCTTAGATAGAATTAAGATGCTTGAGGAAAGAAATCATCTCCTCAGGGAGCATGCCAGCAAGATTGAATCAGAGAGACGTTATACCGAAAGTCTGAAAATCAAATATGAAAGAGAGCTGAGACAGCTAAAAAGCGAGCTTGAAAGATTGAAAGCACCACCTCAGGTAGTGGGAACTGTTGTGGACGTTCTTGAGAATGGCAAGGTAATCATCAGAAGTAGCACAGGTCCACAGTTTGTTGTAGGGGTGTCTCAGTTCATAGATACCTCTGAGTTAGTGCCAGGAGCAAGAGTTTCCTTAAATTATCAGACCTTAGCAGTAATAAGCGTTCTTCCATCCTCACGTGACCCTCAGGTGCATGGAATGGAGGTTATAGAGTCGCCAAATGTTTCATACGAAGATATAGGCGGGTTAGAAGAGCAGATTCGTGAGGTTCGTGAAACTGTTGAGTTACCTCTTACCAAACCAGAGGTGTTTGAGCGCATTGGAATAGAACCCCCGAAGGGGGTGTTATTGTACGGTCCCCCTGGCACTGGAAAAACCCTGCTTGCCAAAGCAGTGGCAAGTCAGACCAAGGCAACATTTATCAGAATCGTAGGGTCTGAACTAGTACAGAAATATATTGGTGAAGGGGCGAGACTTGTCAGGGATATGTTCAGAATGGCAGAGGAGAAAGCTCCGAGTATTATTTTTATAGATGAGATTGATTCCATTGGAGCAAGACGTCTTGATACAGGCACTTCAGGAGACAGAGAGGTACAGCGTACATTGATGCAGCTTCTTGCAGAAATGGATGGTTTTAATGCTCGTGGGAATGTAAGGATTATCGCAGCCACGAACAGACCTGATATACTTGACCCAGCCCTTTTAAGACCTGGCAGATTTGATAGATTCATATCAATACCCATGCCTGACAAGAAAGCCAGAGAATCAATTCTGCGAATCCATGCCAGAAAGATAAGGTTATCTAAGGATGTTGATTTTGAAAAACTTGCTTCTATTACCTCAGGAGCGAATGGCTCTGTTCTCAAAGCAATTGTCATGGAGGCAGGCATGTTTGCTGTGAGAGAAGAGAGGGAAAGTGTTTGTATGGCGGACTTCCTTAAAGCTGTTAAGAAACTGATGACTTCCTCAACAAAATCGAATCTGAATGACTTACCTTCTGAAAGTATGTTCGCCTGAAATCATATTTTTTTATCCTCTTTCATGACCTTGAGTAGTTCAAGAACTGAATAACCTGCTCGTGTGATGCCCATACTGCGATTGTCTGTGTCAGTACCTACAAGGTAAAGGTTTTTGACAGGGGAGCGTGGGCTTGCAAAGTATCCATTGATGGTGACCGCAGCTTTTTCAGGGATGGTCACCTGATAATGAGTCATTTCTATCTTATTCTCAATGCCTGGGATGGCATACTGAATGACCTCCATTGCTTTTTTCTTTTCTTCCTCTATGTTGTTGCTCTCATTCACCACAAAGGTAAAGCCTACCAGCTGCTTGCCCTTGGGTGCTATACAAGGGTCGTAGTTGCTTATTGGCATAGCCCAGTATGCTTTTTTCTTGAACCATATCTCTGACCCAATATAATCAAACTCCTTCATTTTTTCTTTTAGCCCTAACCATATAGTCAAGCTTAGGGTCTGGTCAATATGCGCGAGCTTCTCTACATAATCCTTAGGCAGTGAAACAAGGTCAGGCAAGCTTTTCACAAAACCTGAGTACACTACCATATTCGCCTTATAGGAATCTGTATCCGTAGCAACTCCTACTGCTCTTTCATCCTCTGTGAGTATTTTGGTTACCTTTGAACTGGTCTTGATCTCTACGGTTTTAGGCATTGAGTAGAGTACTGCGTTTAAAAAAGATTTCAGACCTCCTCGAGGATATGCCTGTGCATACGTAACATCATTGGTGGCAAGTCTTCCAAGTGCAGAGAAATGAGATACCACATTTTTTGAGAGCTTTTCTGTGAGCATGGAGGCATAGGATGTTGAAACTGTTGCTTCAGAGAGATTTTCTGAAACACTATCTCTAATAAAACTGCTTCCATACAATACCCTGTATACAGAGGTCTCTTTCATGGACCTTCCAGAGAGGAAGTATGCAATAGCGTTCACAAAATCAAGGGTATCTTTAGATAATCCTTTGGGGAGAAAGTCATAAACTGATTGATTACCATCCATCATGCCAAAGGTCATTAGGGTTAATGCTTTTGCCAGAGACTGGGAAATTAATAGCCTGTCCTTTCTGGGTAGGACATCAAAGGTGACAAACTCTTTTATGTTTGAGGGTATCTTTGTTAAGCCCTTCTCTGTGCGTACATAGTAGTTACCATAGTTTTCGAACACAGGTATATAAGTGAAGTATTCATCCATGAGATAGCGTATTGGTCCTTCCTTGAGATGAGTTATGGCATGCGGACCAGTGTCTACCTGAAATCCATCTACCTCATAGCTGTTGCAGTTGCCTCCCACCACACTGTTTTTTTCAAGGACAAGTACTTTCTTTCCATGTTTGGACAGCACAAGAGCGGACAGAAGCCCGCTGATACCTCCTCCAACCACAATCACATCATAACCCATGCATGTATTAAAATGATATTATTATAAAAAAATCTTGCTCTTCCTATAAGCTTAAGTATCAGAGACCAAGTTAGAAAAACATGCGCATTGGAATCGTTGCTATACAGGGAAATGTGGAAGAACATGTATATGCTATGAAACAGGCGTTAAAGCTTGCAAACATGAAAGCAGAGGTGGTAACGTTCAGACATAGAGGAGTGGTTCCATTATGCGATGCACTGGTGCTTCCTGGAGGTGAAAGCACAACCCTGAGTAAACTTATGGAGAAGGAAGGTATCTCCTCTGAAATAAAAAGCGCTGTTAAATCAGGCATTCCCATAATGGGGACGTGTGCAGGGTTGGTGTTACTTGCAAAGCATGGTGATAAACAGGTAAAGAATACAAAACAATCTCTGCTTGAGCTAATGGATATCCATGTCAGACGAAATGCCTTTGGGCGTCAGAGAGAATCCTTTGAGGCAGAGGTGGAATTCAAAGGTTTAGCCACACCTTTCAATGCTGTGTTTATAAGAGCACCTGTTATTGAAAAATGTGGAAATAATGTGGAGATTCTTTCAAGGTATCGTAATTATATCGTTGCAGCAAGACAAGATCACATGCTTGCATTAGCATTTCATCCAGAGCTTACAGATGATTATCGTATCCATCAGTATTTCCTGAGGATGGTGAGATAATAACTAACCTTTGGCTACCCCTATGGGCAGGAGCTTCACCACTTTCCTTGCGATACCAAGCTCGTGAACAACATCAACCACATCTTCACTTGACTTATACACTGCAGGAGCTTCTTCAGCTATCACAGAGGGATGGGTGGCTCTCACACAGATATCTTTTTCCTCAAGCTCTCTTTTAACAGTTTCTCCACGAAACTCTCGCTTCGCTGCAGCCCGACTTGAGACCCTGCCTGCCCCATGGCATGCGCTCCCAAAGGTAAGCTCCATAGCTTTCTCTGTGCCATGAAGTACGAATGAAGGAGTGCCCATACTCCCTGGAATCAAAACTGGCTGTCCTACCTTCCTGTATACCTTTGGAACATCTTTATGTTCAGGTGGAAAGGCACGTGTTGCTCCTTTTCTATGAACATACACCATCTTTTTCTCTCCATCTATGACATGCTCCTCTAACTTGGCTACATTATGTGCTACGTCATACACAAGATTCATGCCAAGATCATCCATATCCTGCTTAAAGAACTTTGTAAATGCTTCTCTCACCCAGTGGGTTATAATCTGCCTGTTCGCCCAGGCATAGTTGGCAGCAGATGCCATGGCTTTAAAATAACTTTGTCCTTCAGGAGACTCTGCAGGTGCACAGGCAAGCTGTTTATCTGGTAGCTTAATACCATATTTTCTCACAGCTTTTTCAAGAATCTTGAGATGATCGGTGCATATCTGGTGACCTGCGCCCCGAGATCCACAGTGTATCATCACAGTAATTTGGTTCTTAAAAAGTCCGAACACCTTTGCTACGTTTTCATCATACACCTCATCCACATACTGTACCTCAAGGAAATGATTTCCACTCCCTAAGGTACCGAATTGAGGTTTTCCCCTACTGCGAGCTTTGTTGCTCACCTTTGAGGGATCGGCCTGCTTCATATAACCATTCTCTTCACAATGTTCAATATCTTCTTTCACCCCATATCCACTCTCCACAGCCCATACAGCTCCATGAAGAAACGCCTGAGTAAGCTCTTCATCAGATGCTCTTATCTTGCTTTTTGAACCCACACCAGAGGGTATTTCACGGAAAAGTATATCTATAAGTTCCTTAATCTTAGGGCGCACCTCCTTTACCGTGAGATTAGTTTTTATTATCCGAACTCCACAGTTGATATCATAACCAACTCCACCAGGGCTTATTATTCCTGTGTCTCTATCAAAGGCAGCCACCCCACCTATGGGAAACCCGTAACCTGTGTGAGCATCAGGCATGGTCATGGAGTACTTCTGGATGCCTGGAAGAGTAGCCACATTTGCAGTCTGCTCTAAGGTTTCATGTTCAAGACTCTGAAGCAGTTTTTTTGAAACAAAAATTCTTCCAGGCACTCTCATTCCTTGCTTATAACTAACAGGTATTTCCCAGGTATAATCATTAATTTTTGTAACAATGTTGATAATATCTTTATCCATAGTTATCACCTGAGTTATAATTAACCTCTGTCTTTTTAAGTTTGATGCCTATACATCCACAACTACTTGGACACAAAATCCATCATCCTGTTTGATTTCAAGCTCGTGAAACGTTACTGCCTTGACCTGAGCATCGAAGCTGTGCTTTGAGGTATCAATGCTCTCACCTAAAGCGCATGCCTTTAACAAAAAACCCTCATCTTCTTTTATTATTTTTACCTTGAATCTCCCGAATACGATAGCGTCGACCTCAAATAAATATAATAGCTCTGAGAGCCAGTCCACAAGCAAGGCTTCAGTGTCTTGAGAGGATATCTCTACCTCACGCTTTATATGTGGTTTAATATTCTCAGTGTTGATCATAATATTAAACATGGCTAAGGCAGCGTTCTCAAACGCCTCTTCTAAAGTAGAACCATAGGCTCTGAACTTGGCATCAGCTATATGATGCAGAAACTCGTATTTTTTTCCGCTCATGTTTCTTCTGAACATATTTTTTCTATATCTTTTGCTATTCCACGAATCTTCTCAAGTTCTTTCTTGAACTCTGAATATGCCTCATGTGCGGTCTTGGTTGCAATAGCACCTTGTGAAGAGGGCATTATTAAGCCTTTCTGTTCAAGAACTCGGAGAGAGTATCTCACAAGATGGTGGGGTATGCCTGTTTCCATGGAGAGTTTCACTATGCCTATGGGTTCGCTGTCCATCACCTTCTTTAACACGATAATATGCCTCCTTAACAGCTCAAGCTCATTCTGCACTCGTGAGGTCAGCATGGATAGTATGTTGTATTATAATAATATCAAACTTAGCATTGTTTTTTGATAACTCTTTTCTAAAGGGTTAGAGGTTGCTCAGTCTTCATGAGCATTGCCTCCTGAAGTGTTTTCCTTCCTTCCATGACATCTCTCTCCCCAGAGGATGTCCTGCTCAGAGGATACTTGGGATTGAGGAGGCTGGGTCTGATAGAGATCAGAAGGCATTTTATTTGCGTATTTTATATGTTACAATCTGATGGATAGATGCTGAATGTGTTGGTTTATTATAACAGTTTGATACCTCAAGCTTTTGATTTTATCAATGCCAGATAATTTGAAAAATACCGAAATGCTTTTCAGCTTTTTTCATCAATACTACAATCTAATGCCATGTATTTGTTTTCATGAAGGAATTTACTACTAAATTCCTTCCATTAGATGTGGCGAGGTTAAGTTATTTATAGAAATACCTCATATCCATATTTAGGTGAACCTAAATGTCAGACGATTATATACCTAGTGAAAATGTCGAAGAATATCTTGAAATTCTGTATAAGCTTAACCGCAGTGGAGAGAAAGTAGGTACTTCAGCTATAGCAAAAAACCTAAATATTGCTCCTGCTAGCGTAACTCAAATGCTAAAAAAGCTGGATAGGATGGGATATGTAAACTATTCTCCATATAAAGGAGTAAGTCTCACAGATAAAGGTCTAGCGACTGCTAAGAAAATCACGAGGAAACATAGACTACTCGAACGTTTTCTGTATGATATTTTAAAGATTAAAAAAGATAGAGTGCACAGGCAAGCTTGTGAAATGGAACATTCCTTATCCGACGAAGCAGAAAGAGCACTCTGTCAGCTTTTAGAGCACCCAGATAGATGTCCTGACGATTCCGAACCTATCCCAGCGTGTGATTTAAAGTTTTCAAACTGTGAAGAATGTCTTGAAAAACAAAAGAAAGACATAGATGAAATAGGAATACGAGGACGAAATTCGTTTTCACTGATTGACTTGAAAGAAGGAGATGCGGGAAGAGTGGTCTTTATAAGAGGAAATCATAAGGTTATCAGAAGACTTCTGGACATGGGAATCACTCCGAATGCCACAGTAAGGATAATAAAAGTTGCCCCTCTCGGAGGTCCTGTAGAAATCTCAGTTAGAGGATCAAACCTTGCTCTTGGACGTTCGATAGCATCAAATGTCTTCGTTGAGCTTATCTAGAAATGAGAGATAAATAATTATGGCTAACATTATTGATCATTGCTCTTTACCATCTGAAAATAAAGAAAACAAAAAAAACAGCAAACACATGACCATCGCTCTGGCGGGAAACGCCAATGTCGGTAAAAGCGTGATATTCAATCATCTCACAGGCTCCAGTCAGATTATAGGAAACTGGCCAGGTAAGACTGTGGAAATAGCAAGAGGAAAACTTCATTTTGAAGATTACGATATAGAGATAGTTGATTTACCAGGCATATACTCCTTTTCTACATATTCTCTTGAAGAGATTGTATCAAGGGAATACATCTTATCTAAAAAACCTGATGTTGTCATCAATGTTGTAGATGCTTCTGTTTTGGAGAGAAACCTCTATTTTACCTTGCAATTAAAGGAAATGGAGGTTCCACTGATTGTTTGTGTAAATCAGGTTGATGTGGCAAAAAGAAAAGGAATAGTTATAGATACCGAGAAACTGCAGACTGCTTTGGGTGTTCCTGTTCTCAAAACCATAGCGGTGAGAGGCGAGGGATTGCATGAGTTAATGGAAATGGCTGTTAAAGTTGCGCGAAATAAAGGCTATATCAAGAAGACCACTATCAAATATGGTGCAGAAGTGGAGGAAAGGATAAAAAAGCTAACAAGCTTCATCGAATCAAAACGGATCAGATCAGGTTATTCTCCGAGATGGATTGCTATCAAACTCCTTGAGAACGATCTAGAGGTTAAAAAGATGATTGCTTCCAAATCCAAAGATGTAATCGCTTTAGCCGAAGCTATTGCAAAAGAGATAGAAAATATCCACCATGAACCATGTTTCTCGGTAATAAGCTCAGAGAGATATTCCGTAGCAAACAGAATTGCTAATATGGTGCAAAAGCAGGCTGAGATGAAAGCCTCGATTTCGGAGAGGCTGGATCAGATAGTTATGCACAGAGTGTTCGGGTATGTCATCTCATTGCTGGTTATAGGAGGCTTACTCCTGTGGACGTTTCTCATCGGTAATTTTCTCTCTGATATACTTTCACAGATATTCGGGTTTTTCCAGCCAGTCGATCCAGAGATCAGAGGGCAACTTCTGGCAGTTCTGTGGAATGGCGCTTTTGGAGGGATTGTGGCTGGAATCACACTCGTAATACCGTTTGTCATTCCTTTTTACATGATGCTCAGCGTAATCGAAGATTCTGGTATCCTTCCAAGAATCGCTTTCATGATGGATGCCCTCATGCACAAAATCGGGTTGCATGGAAAAGCCCTTATACCTCTGATTCTCGGTTATGGATGCAACGTTCCAGCCATCTATACCACCCGGATTTTAGAGACAAAACGTGAAAGACTGCTTGCTGCACTTGCTGTTACTTTTGCTCCCTGCTCGGCCAGAACAATCGTTATACTCGGTCTGGTTGCAGTGTTTGTGAGTATCAAATGGGCACTCACGCTATATATAATCGATATCATAATCATATTTGTGATAGGAAGGATCGCTTTTAAAGCGCTTCCAGGAGAAACACCAGGATTGATTATGGAAATGCACTCTTTCAGAGTGCCTTCAATTTCTGTGGTAGTTAAGCAGACATGGGTGAGAACCAAATCGATAATATACATTGTTTTTCCGATTTATGTAATTGGAAGTGCTGCTGTTCAGGGTTTATATGTTTCGGGTATCTTGAAGCCTATAAGTAACCTTATGTCCCCGCTCACCGTTGGATGGCTCGGATTACCTAAGATTGCAGGAATCCTTCTGATATTCGGTGCTGTGAGAAAGGAATACATACTACTGTTACTGGTGGCGATATATGGTACGAACCTCTCATCGGTTTTAACCCCAGTTCAGTTTATGGTTCTTGCACTTATTGGAATGCTCTATATTCCATGCATATCGACAATTGCAATCCTAGCAAAAGAGTTTGGATGGAAATCAGCTGTTATGATCTCGCTAACAAATTTTGTTGTAGCCATACTTTTTGGAGGAATACTTTATAGGATATTTTCGCTATTTTATTAACTGTAACTCCACAATTTAATAGGTATGGCTTCTGGGAATAGAGATAACATCAAATGTGCTCTCTTTGGAATCTTGGCAAAATCTTTGAAAGCTTAAACAATACTTCTTCAACTGATATCTTATTAGTTTTTTCTCTCATAATCTTTTTAAGATTAAAAAATTCTCATTGCAATAAAAGAAATGAAGAAATAATCTCTTAATCCTTCTGTAGTTTGCATATATGTTTTGTCATCTAGGGTGTTTTTCAAAGCATCAAACACAGTTCAACATCTTCTCTACTTTTATACAGGCTCATCCCCTTAATCTAGCGGAGGATAATTATATTATGAATTTAATTATAAAA
>CAZCRM010000048.1:0-3170 GCA_964501085.1 uncultured Methanosarcinales archaeon
CATCGATTTTGAGAATGAAATTGATGAAGACGATGGGAGATCTATAAATCACTTCTCACCACATCTATCGGAAACGCTTGAGCGAAGCGAAAGCAGCGCCTTGAGAAGACAAAGTTTATCATCATTTAGCTGTTTTAATCATATTCCATAGGCGTGTGGGATAATTATTGAATCATGCTGGATGGGTTCGAGAAGAGCGTAAGCTTTTAAAGCTTTAATGATGCCCTTCCTTTTCCTTCTCAGCTTCCCTTCTCTTCAGGGATTCCTCACATGCTTCAAGACAACTCTCGCATAAAGCTCTTTTTTCTTCACGGTTATATGGCTCCTCAAAGGTAGGAACCTGAATCCTCACCTCGAATAGGGGAACCTTGCTTATACCGCAGAGATCACATCTCTTTGCTTTTATAGGTGTTCTGTTAACATTCGCCTCATGACACCTGTAAAGACACTCCTCGTTCAGTCCTCTCCAGGTTCCAGTAGGATATTGATTCTTAACTCTATAGTCGATTACCTTCACAGGGCATAGTGTTGGTCTTGAAACACCACAGAGATCACAGTCAGCCATACCCATCACACTCCTAATGCAGATGCTGCTCTTAATGCCATCTCAATAAAAGGTTGGGGATACACCCCTATACCTATGGTCGCTATCACAGCCAGCAATATAGCCACAACATAGGCAAATGGTTCTTTTATTCTTTCACCAGAGGATGGAAGCACATACATATACTTTATCACCCTGGCATAGTAATATATTGAAAGAGCGCTGTTCAGTATGGCAATAACCACAATAGCTAAGAGCCAGTTGCTTGCCTGTCTCATTGCTTCAATGGTGATGGAATAAAAAATCACGAATTTACCAACAAAACCTGCTGTTGGGGGAATGCCAGCAAGAGCAAGCATGAACACCATCAAGGAAAAAGCGGTTATAGGGGCACGTTTTCCAAGTCCAGAAAAGTTCTCAATATCATCTGTATTCTCTGCATTCTTATTTTCAGATAATACCATATATCCCACAACAACAACTGCCAGAAAGGCACCGCCTTTCATAAAAGCATGAGCCAGAGCGAGAAGTATCCCTCCTGCGATTGACATCTGAGTGGTAGCCACAAAAGCCAGTGCTATGTACCCTGCCTGAGCAATGGATGAATAGGCAAGCATTCGCTTGATGCTTCGCTGGGATATAGCAACCACATTGCCATAGGTCATGGTTATGATGGCAAGTACGGCAAAAGCCAACTGAAGATTCATACGTAATGGTAGTGTTGTTATAGCTATAAGCACAAGAACTCTGAAGGCTGCAACAAATCCCATCTTCTTGGAACCTGCTACAAGAAGCGCAGAAACCACTGTGGGTGAGCCATGATACGTATCAGGTGCCCACATATGGAAAGGCACGAGCGCCATCTTGAAACCAAAACCTGCAATAAGGAAGATTATAGCGATGATATTAAGTGAGCTATCAGCCATGAAGGGATTGCTCTTGAAAAACTCCATTATAGCAGGAAGATTCGTGCTACCTGTTATCCCATATATTAAAGACATTCCAAACAATAATATTGCAGAGGAAAGCGAACCTATGATGAAATACTTCAACGCAGCTTCCAGCGATAAGGGATTCTTTTTCTCAAAACCAGCTAATATATAGGTTGCCATACTTGCAAGCTCGAAACCCACGAACAGTGTAATTAAATCATTGGCAGACGCAACAATCATCATTCCTACAGTAGCAAAGAGAATGAGGGAATAATACTCATCCTGGTTGATGTTATCTCTAAAATATTTTAAAGATGCTATAACAGCTAAGAAAGACACTGCTACGAATATAATCTTGAAGATCTGGGATAAGGTATCCACCACAAGGGCATTATAAAAGAAGCTCTCTTTACCTTTTATCTCAAGAAGAAGCACAAGAGCTAAAAAAAGACCTGCTGCACTCAGATACCCAATAACATTCTTATTCCTAATAACAAGACCAAGTAACACTAAGAATAATCCTAAAACTGTGAGCAGTATTTCAGGAGCGAGTAAAAGTAGATTCATGGTATCACCCCTTCAAACATAAATTTCAAGGGTTCAACAAGATGTGTGGCACTGCTGGTCATCATGTTAAGTACAGGACTGGGGTTGAGTCCAAAGAATATTATCAACAGCACAAATATTGCCATTGCAAATATCTCATACCTTGCTCCATCATGAATATGACCCAGCTTCTCATTGAATGGCCCGAACATGGCTCTCTGCATTGCCCAGAGATGATAAGCTGCTGTGAACACTATGGCAAAGAGAGCGAGTATCACAAAGTTTGGCAGGGTGATATATGAATTCACTAACACCAGAAACTCTGCGATAAAGCCACTCATTGAGGGCAAACCTAAGGATGCCAAAAAGCCAGCCATCATGAGAAATGCAAGCTTAGGCATATGCTTTGTTAAACCTCCAAGATCATGAATGATCCTTGTTCCTGCTGAATGCTGAATCACCCCGCAGGACATGAACAATACGCTTGTGATAAGCCCATGGGAGAACTGCTGGAACATTGCTCCGCTTACTGATAAAGGAATTAATGCAGCCGCTCCCAAGAGCACATACCCCATGTGGCTTATGCTTGAGTAAGCCACCATCTTCTTGAGGTCTCTTTGAGCAAGGGCAAGAAAGGTTGCATAGAGTATGCTAAGCACACCTATACCAGCCATCAATTTCACCATAATATCCATGGAACCTGTGAAAGGAAGAATCGGTAATATTATTCTAAATAAACCATACCCACCCATCTTGAGCAGCAAAGCTGCAAGGATTACACTACCAGCGGTAGGTGCTTCTACGTGAGCATCGGGAAGCCATGTATGGAAAGGCACTGCAGGCATCTTCACAATAAAACCAAATAGAAGAGCTAAGAAAATCAAATCTCTTATAAAAGGAGAGTCTATCACAGAGTAATATTTTAGAAGTCTGAACATATCAAAGCTTGGAGTACCTGTAATACCTAAGGCATTGAAGTAAAGTGAAAAGATGGCAAGCAGCATCACAAGGCTTGCGATATGGGTATAGATAAAGAACTTTATGGCTGAGTAATCCTTTCTTGGACCTCCCCAGATGCTTATCAGGAAGTACATGGGTACAAGCACAATCTCCCAGAATATGTAAAACAGAAAGAAATCAAGCGAGGT
>CAZCRM010000048.1:3270-10469 GCA_964501085.1 uncultured Methanosarcinales archaeon
CAAAATTATAAGCAAACCTATACCTAATATCATGAGAGAAGCATAGTTCTGAACCACACCTGTCTGAATTTTCCTTAGAATCTCTCCAAGCTTGAAGGTTGTGTTGCTGATAATGTTGTCAATTATCAGTGCATCTATGATTTTTCTGTCAATAAACTCACCTGTCATGGCAACAACACCATGCGTGAATTTCTCGCCTATTATGTAGGTTGATACCCATGGTTCATAATACCTGTTTATAAGCAATTTATAAATCGGGTTCTGAGATGATACAATCTTGCTCATTCTAAGCATGCGTTTATGATATATGGCATAAGATATTAGAAAACCAATTACTCCTACAACCATAGGAAGCATTACTATAATGAAGGAAGGATGAACTTCAACCTCATGCACCTCAAGTTTCACACCCAACAAATCAAAATTGGTATCAAGGTAATGATAGAAGTCTGAATGTAAGAAACCAAAGAACAGAGCAAACATTGCAAGAATTATCAAGGGTTTTGTCATTACACCTGGAGACTCGTGAGCCTCTCTTTCAGTACGAGGTTCTCCTGTGAAGGTCATGAACCACAGCCTGAAGATGTAGATAGAGGTAAGAAGAGCAGCAAATATGGCAAAAGCATAGGGTATTAGATCTCCTGTTGTCTCACCATACAGAAACGCTCCTTCTATAATAGCGTCTTTGCTGAAGAAGCCTGAGGTACCAATATTAACAAAAGGAATTCCAAACCCTGCAAGGGCAAGAGCAGCTATTAACATTGTTATAGAGGTGATTTTCATCTTGTTCAATAACCCACCCATTTCCCGTATATCATTGGTGCCAACCGCATGAATCACGCTTCCTGCACACAGGAAAAGCAATGCCTTGAAGAAGGCATGACTTATGAGATGGAATAAGGATATGCCCACTGCTTTAGCACCTATTACTGCGCCTGCTGTACCAAGGGCGAGCATCATGTATCCTAATTGACTTACTGTTGAGTAGGCAAGCACCCTTTTAATATCGTTCATCACTATTCCCATGGTTGATGCAAAGAGTGCTGTAAAACCTCCAATATATGCAACAGCAAGCAATGAGTCAGGAACACCATTGATTATGGTAGAGGGTGTGGCAGCGAACATGGGGAAGGTTCTCGCCACAAGATAAACCCCTGCTGTAACCATGGTTGCTGCATGAATCAAAGCAGATACTGTGGTAGGACCTTCCATGGCATCAGGAAGCCAGCCATGCAGGGGGAACTGACCGCTTTTACCGATGGCGCCTCCAAAGAACAGCAGTGTTATGATGGTGAGAGCATTGGATGCTCCTATAAAAGGCAACACTACTTGTGAGGTTTTTAGATCATTTATATGAGCAAACATCTCCTTGAACTGAAGAAGGTATGTACCTTCGGGAAGGTTTAAACCTGCCATCTTAACGTATAGTATTATAATGCCTGCCAGGAACAGCACATCTCCTACCCTAGTTACAAGAAACGCCTTCTTGGCAGCAGAGGCTGCTGAAGGCTTATGATACCAGAACCCTATGAGAAGATAGGAGCACAATCCAACAAGCTCCCATGCAATAAAAAATTGTAGGATATTATCTGAAAGCACCACTGCAAGCATGGCTGCTGTAAATAACGAGGTTTCAGCAAAATACCTTGGTTTTGCAGGATCATGAGCCATATATCCTATGGCATAGATGTGAATTAGTAAGCTCACAAAGGAAACCATCATAAGCATCACTATTGCTAAGGGGTCGATGAGTATACCAAGATTTAAATTAGCAAACCAGTGCCATGACTGCTCCACCACCTTGTCAGGGTATATCTCTAAAAAGATTCCTAAAGATAGTATAAACGAACCAGCTATCGCTATTATGGGTAGCAACGCTCCACCTGAGTACATCCTCTTACCAAAAAAGAGTGTGAGTATAAAGGCAAACACTGGCAACAACACAACCAAAGCAGCGTATTCAGCGAACATCTTACCACCTCAGAATGTTTATGTTATCAAGATTGATTGTATCACGTACCCTGAAAAGCGCAACAAGTATGGCAAATCCTATACCAGCCTCTGCAGCAGCTATTGCTATGGAGAAAAGGGCAAACACCTGACCTATGGCATTGCCATTGAAGCTTGAGAATGCCACGAGGTTGAGATTCGCAGAGTTAAGAAGAAGTTCTATACACATGAGGATTTTAATTCCATTTCTCTGTGTGATTATTCCATACGCTCCAATGGTAAAAATTATGGCAGCCACTATTAAATAGGAATATAGCATATCAAACCTCCTTTTTCGCTATGTAGATAGCACCTATCAACGCAGCCAGCAAAAGTAATGATAAAAGCTCAAAAGCAAATATAAAATCACTGAATATTCCATACCTGATATCCTGCCCACCTGCTATTTCCTCTATGGAAATGTACTTCGGTTCTTCTTTTCCAGCCCATACCATAGTACTGTCATCTATGGCTATGAACAGTACTGCAAACAATAGTAATGCTATTAGCATATGTATGATTTTCATTCTTCCTCTCCCTTCTTAGTTAACATTATTGTAAAGAGAATCAACGTGATTACCGCACCCACATACACTAGTATCTGAATCCATGCCACGAACTCTGCCTTAAGAAGAAGGAAGAGTCCTGAGGTTCCAATCAACGCTCCTGCAAGATACACAGCACTGTGAATAAGATTTCTTGAGTGAATAACCATAATAGCTGAAAGAATGGTGAATACTGAAAGAATTAGAAATGCTATCATTTATTCTCCTCCTTCCTGAACAACAACCTTTCTGGAGTATATATCAGCTTCTCTCTACTATAATCAGCAAGCTCATAGTTTCCTGTCATCTTCATGGCATTCATGGGACATACATCTACGCATAACCCGCAAAACATGCACATCCCAATATTCACCTGAGGATACCACCTGCCCTTATACTTCACAATCTCTATTGAGCCATTAGGGCAATTCACCTCACATATCCCGCATCCAATGCATGCATCCTCATCGATTGCATGCAGTCCCCTGAATCTTGGTGATACCTTCATTCTCTCATAGGGGTACTGAATGGTTACAGTTGGGCGATTTCCTATATGCAAGACATGTTTTATGGTCACAATAAGCCCCTTTATTATGCCTATCATCGCCCAGTTCTTACTTATCCATGCCATTCACATCCCCCCCACAACAAAGAAGCCTGTTGCTAGGAGATTTAATAGAGCTAAAGGAATCATGATCTTCCATCCAAGATTGAGCAGTTGATCAATCCTCATTCTTGGCACTGTTCCTCTC
Organism: uncultured Methanosarcinales archaeon; assembly: GCA_964501085.1. Taxonomy (GTDB): domain Archaea; phylum Halobacteriota; class Methanosarcinia; order Methanosarcinales; family Methanoperedenaceae; genus CAZCRM01. The sequence continues at coordinate 6,557 of CAZCRM010000048.1, forward strand.
AGCCACATGGCAAAGAATATCACAGCATAGGTTTTTATTAAAAAGTATATAAACGAGGTAATCTGAATGGGTATCTTCGGAATCACAGGACCGTTCCACCCTCCTAAGAATAAGGTAACTAATATCCCTGAAATTGCGAAAAGATGTGCATATTCAGCAAGGAAGAACATGGCGAACTTCATCCCGCTATATTCTGTGAAAAACCCTGCTATAAGTTCGGACTCAGATTCCTGAAAATCAAAGGGAATTCTTCCCATCTCTGCAATGGCAGCGATGAGAAATAGCACAAATCCTATTGGCTGGAGGAATATGAACCACTTTGGTATTATCCAAAAATAGCCACTCTGTGCATTAACGATATCTACTGTACTTAGAGAGCCTGTGAGCAAAACAATGGTAATAGCAACAATGGCAAGAGGTATGGTGTAGCTGATATCCTGTGCCACTGCTCGCATGGCACCTAATAAAGAATACTTGTTGTTGGACGCCCACCCTGCAAGCAGAATGCTTATGGGCGATAAAGCTGAAACAGTTATGAGATAAAGCAAACCCACTTTCAAATCAGAAATGATAAGAGAATCTCCAAAGGGTAAAGGAATGAATACAAGAATTGCAGGTATAAAGGTGATATAAGGTGCAAGGTTGAATATCCATTTATCAGCCTTCTCAGGAATGATATCCTCCTTTCCCATAAGTTTAATACCATCCATTATGGGCTGAAGTATTCCATGCGGTCCTGTAATCATTGGTCCATATCTAACCTGCACCATGGCAATGACCTTACGTTCCATCCATGTGAGGAACATCACGGTAATCAGAACAAAACCAAGCAATATCGCCAATTCCACAAGTATGATTAGAATTTTCAAAAGATACCCCATACCCAAACTCTGGAAGAAATTATAGATTGTATTGTATGCCCCTATATCTCTTAGAATATTGACGATTAATTCGTATGCGTTTGTCATTCCATCACCTATCTACATCACCAAGTACAATATCAATGGTTCCAAAGGCAGCTATGAGATCAGGAATCTTGAGCCCTTTCACCATCTCTGGTATGGCAGAGAGGTTACAGAATGAAGGTGAGCGTATTTTGACCCTATATGGCTTGGTGCTACCATCACTCACAATATAAAACCCAAGCTCACCTTTTGGAGCTTCTATCCTGCTGTAGACCTCTCCTTCAGGAGGTGCAAATATTCTTGGGAAATATGTAGAGACCGTGGAAGGCATACCTGTCATTGGAGCTATGCCATACTTAGGGTTGCTTACTACTTCTGATTTTGGCATGGTATCAATAACCTGGTTTAAAATATACAGGCTTTCCCTCATCTCATCCACTCTCACCATATAACGTGCATAACTATCCCCTTCCTTACGCACGCATGCCCTAAAATCGAGATCAGGGTAGATGGAATAAGGCTCTAATTTCCTTATATCATAATTCACACCAGAACCTCTCAAGCTAGGACCTGTCATGCCATAGTTTATGGCATCCTTGGCGCTTATCACCCCTATATTTTTCATTCTCATAAGCACAATCTCGTTGGTGTTGATAAGCTGTTCATAATCATCTATACGCCTCTCCATATCCTTGATGAACTCTTGTAGTTTGGGAATGAACTTATCTGGCAAATCCTCCCTCACTCCCCCTGGTCTAATGTAATTGAAGGTCATTCTTGCCCCAGTAAGTAGCTCGAATAACTGAAGCGCTTTCTCTCTTTCTCTGAACCCATACATCATCATGCTGGTTGCTCCAAGATCAAGCAAAAGAGTGCCTATCATCACCAGATGGTTCACTATTCTATTAAGCTCCATAACCAGAACTCTAATATACTCTGCCCTTAAAGGAACCTCTATACCAGCAAGCTCCTCTACGGCTTTCACATAGGCATAGTTGTTAGGCATTGCTGAGATATAATCCAGCCTGTCTGTATAAGGAATAACCTGAAGATATGTCTTCATCTCAGCAAGCTTCTCTGTTCCTCTGTGCAGGTAACCCATAACAATCTTGCAGTCTCTGATAATTTCTCCATCCATTCTAAGCACGAACCTCAGCACTCCATGCGTGCTGGGATGCACAGGACCCATGTTTATAAGAAGTTCCTGGGTTTCCATTACACATCCCTCAAAAGCTTTGAAGCATCAGTGGTAACAATATCCTCTCCATTCTCACCCAAAATAACAAACTGCTCCTTTTCCATATCATAATCCTTTCTTAAAGGATGACCTTCCCATCCTTCTGGTAACAGTATTCTTTTAAGATTTGGATGCCCTTTGAATTTGATTCCCACCAAATCATAGGTTTCCCTTTCAAGCCAGTCTGCTGATTTCCATAGAGATGTGAGGGAATCCACCTCTGGATTTTCATGGTCAAGAATAACCTTCAACGCAAGATTCTGTTTTTTCTTGTAGGAAAAGAAGTTATAAACCACCTCGAATCTATCTTTATAATCAATTCCTGTAATCACAGAGAGATGCTCAAATCCCATCTCCTTTACCTTCTTTGCCACCTCTAAAAGTTTCTCTTTTTTGACTATCGCCATTGGTTTATTGAGCTGCATACCTGTGCTTATAACAGCATCAGGCATAGTCTGTTTTAATTCCTCTGCAGCGCTCATTTATCCAACCCCCATTTCACTCCATAACCCTGCTTCTTGATTTTCTCTCGCAGTTGCAGGATTCCATACAAAAACGCTTCAGGGCGTGGAGGACATCCTGGTACGTAAACATCCACAGGTATGATTTTATCCACACCCTTGAGTACAGAATATGACTCATGATAGGGTCCGCCTGTGTTTGCACAGCTACCTATTGAGATTACCCACTTTGGTTCAGGCATCATCTCATATAATTGCTTCACCCTTGGAGCCATTCTTTTTGTCACAGTACCTGCAACAAACATAAGGTCTGCCTGTCTCGGGCTTGCTCTAAAGATTTCCATACCAAAACGTGCTATATCATGGTGAGCCATGGCTACAGCCATCATTTCAATGGCACAACAAGCAAGACCAGAGGTTACAGGCCAGAGAGAGGAAAGTCGTGCCCAGTTAAAAAGCTGGTCTATGGTGGAGAGAAGAATAAAGCCCCCTCTTTCCCTTGCTGCCAGTAAGGTACTTACAAGCCCTGTATCCTCAAGCTTCTCAAGTGCAGTTTCTGGCTTTTTTTTGATAAGTTTTATTCTGGTGGTATCGATTACTGGAGCCATTCTAAAGCCTCCTTCTTCCAGGCATATGCAAGAGCGATTATAAGTACCTCTATAAAGACAAGCATTTCAAATAAGCCCAATGCTCCAAGCTGCTTGAATCTCACAGCCCATGGATACATGAACAGCATCTCAACATCAAAGATTAAAAAAACAATCACTACAAGATAATATTGTATATTGTAATGAATTCTGGTATCGCCTATGGGAACTTCAGCACATTCGTAGGTTGATAACTTAACCTTGGTTTTATGGCTTGGCCTTACCATTCTTGACATCACTAAGGAAATCGCCACAAACACAAAGCCGATAATTGTAAGAAACGCCACAGGTAGATAATTATCAAAAATTTCGTAAGGCATTCTACCTCCTACTTATGGCTTTACACAGGATTATTGATATAAAAAGCTTATGAAATTGTTTTGCTGTGTTGACCAAATGCGTGTTCTTAAAATTTATATGTATTACTTAATGCAATTATCCCAACCCTAATGAGCTTTCTTGCTTAGTTTCTGTAAAACAGATTTTTGTCTCCTTTTCATGAAATCAATATAAATTACATTTATATTTTTCCAGTATTATCCATTAGCCCCATCAAAGTTCAGACAAGCTGGTCAATGACTTTTTGGTTATGCGTAGACTGGGTAGTGTTGTAGTATCCGATTATTTTTTCGCTTTTTTTCCATGTCTTCATTATGTCCATTC
>CAZCRM010000049.1:0-10367 GCA_964501085.1 uncultured Methanosarcinales archaeon
AGAACCAATTTTCGAAAGAATTAGTCTGTTATTCTCAGAATCAATCTTGAATCCAGACTGGTTGAAATTCAGAGTTTTGAACCACCCTTTACCTTTGTATCGAAGCCTGCCAATCTTCTTTCCGTTTTTCTTGAGTTTTGATAAAGCTTTGATGTTCGACCAGAGCTGATAATTCACCATCTGCAAAACCTTAGAGTAAACCTTGTTTAGACCAGAATCTCGTTTGAGCCTAAGTATGAGAACTTGAGTATCTTTTTGCCTTAGCTTTTTACCTTCCTCTTTAGCTTTGTTCAGCTCATAGAGTAAACGATTGTAAAGCCATCTACATAGCTCAAGCTGTTCCTGAAGCTCAGCTTCAACTGCTTTAGATGGATAAATTCTGAATTTATAACTGAGCATTTTTAATCAACTCTTTTATTGCTTCGTCTATTGTAATCCTCTTTTTTTTCCTGAGCTGTAGTTTTGAGACTACTTCAAGAAGTTTCTCGTGTGTTTCCCTCTCTATCTTCATAGTAACCTTACTCATTGTAGTGTGATTAGTGTGATTAGCACCAAACCATAAATACTTATCGGCTCTCATCCCCTTCCTTTCGGAAGGGAACTTCCCGCCGAAGAAGTTAAAGTTTGACTAATGGTATGCAAACACCTATGTATCCAAAACTACAATTAACAAGGGATGCCCACCATAAGTGAAAAGATACTCAGCAAAGCATCAGGTAAAGATGCATTTGCTGATGATTTTGTTATTGCTAGAGTTGATTATGCTATGGCACATGACGGAACAAGCGTGCTTGCGGTAAAAGCATTCAAGGAGATGGGAACGAAAAGGGTATGGGATGCTAATCGTATAATAATACCCTTTGATCACATTGTTCCAGCAAACAACGAAAATACTGCCAAGCTTCATAGGGCGATAAGGGAATGGGTGAAGGAGCAAGGTATAGTTAACTTCTATGATGTGGGGGAGGGTATATGTCATCAAGTGCTCTCTGAGCATGGTTTCGCACTCCCTGGCAAACTCATCATTGGTGCAGACTCGCATTCCTGCACCTATGGTGCCTTTGGAGCGTTTGCTACTGGAGTAGGGGCGACAGATATGGCTTATATTTTTTCCACAGGAAAACTGTGGTTGAGAGTACCACAATCAATAAGAATAACTCTTGAAGGGAAGCTTGCAAAGGGGTTGTCTGCTAAGGATATAATACTATATATCATTAAAAATGTAGGTTCTGAGGGAGCGAATTATCATGCCATTGAATACTACGGAGATACCATAGATGAGTTATCAATCTCAGGACGCATGACTCTATGCAATATGGCTATCGAGATGGGAGCGAAAACAAGCATAATACCACCAGACAATAAAACACTTGAATATATCAAGGGTAGAGCGGTTGAGCAATATGAAGCTGTATATGCTGACGAGGATGCTCAATACTCAAAAGAATATAACTTTGATATCAGAAATCTTGAACCTCAGGTGGCAAAACCCCATGAAGTTGATAATGTAGTTGATGTAGGAAAAGTGGCAGGAATACCTCTTGACCAGGTGTTTATTGGCTCATGCACCAATGGCAGGTATGAGGATCTCGAAGCTGTTGCAAGAATACTAAAAGGCAGGAGGGTGAGGGTGAGAACCATCGTAATACCTGCTTCCCGCTCTATACTGATTAAAGCCACTGAGTCAGGTATTGCATCCATACTCCTGAAGGCAGGGGTTATAATCGCACCAACTGGATGCGGTCCTTGTCTGGGTGCACACATGGGGGTCATTAGCGAGGGTGAGACCTGCCTTTCCACCTCAAATAGAAACTTTAAAGGAAGAATGGGTACAGGAGGGATGGTGTATCTCTCATCACCAGAGACTGCGGCTGCCAGTGCTTTAAGAGGAGTAATCACAGACCCAAGAGAGGTCATCTGACATACTCTCCGCCCTAAAGGATTGGAGGTTTTGAGGTCGGTGGCGTCCACACCGTTGCCTCTCTAGGGGTGCCAGCACTCCCTTCCATGACATCTCTGTCTGCCATGGATTGACCTACGCTTATAGGACGCAACGCTATGTTGAACGCAGCGTTTGCGTCAGCGTGGTCAACGTAAGAGACTCGAATACTCAAATTCTTTGTTTATGCGGTTGCCTATGAGTCCACACCTGCTACATGTTTTAGAGGTATAGTCTGGAGCAACATAGGCAACAGGTATTCCAAGCAGCCTAGCCTTTCTATCATCCATCATGACGAAGTTTATATGTTAGTATCATTTCTCTTCTTCTCCTCAATATATCTTTTATTTTGATTTGAGCAATTCATCTCAACAAGAGCTTTCTTGCTTATTTTCTCTGTAAGCACAAAATAGATTTTTATAAGTTAATGCTTATGTTAGGAAACATGAAGAAAGGAATTCACAAATCAAAAGGTGGGGTTATTAGATGCTCGGTTGTTGTTGAGAAGGGCATAATCAAAGATATAACATTCTCAGGTGATTTCTTTCTCATTCCTGAAGATGCAATATTCAAAATTATGGAAGAGCTGAAAGGAAAACCTGCTTTACGTGAGGAAATCCATAAGTGTATAGAAAAGTTATATCATAAAGAAAATATCCTCTCACCTGGCACTACACCTTATGACTTCACACAATCCATAATGAAGGCTCTGGAGGAATAGCATGGAAGAGTGGCGCTTTATCGATTTTGGGGTCATGGACGTACGAAAGATGATGGCGATTGATGAAGCCATACTGAAAGGAGATGGTGGCAACACCTTCTTTTTCTGGATACCAAAAAAGTCTATAATACTTGGGTATTTTCAGAAGGCTGAGGAGGAACTGAATCTTGTTAATTGTAAGGATTATATCATAACGAGAAGAATAAGCGGAGGAGGAATCGCCTTCTCAGATGATAGAGGAAGACAGATAAACTATGGTGTTGTTGGAGTTATAGATAATGTTAGGTTTCCTCTTGATATCATCCAGTCATATAAACAGATATGTGGTGTAATCATAGACACACTTGCTCATTATGGTCTTAACGCAGGATTTCGTCCCATCAATGATGTGGTGGTGAATAACAGGAAAATCTCTGGTAATGCCCAGACACGATGGGAGGATAGATTGCTTCAGAACGGTACTTTGCTTCTTGATTTTGATATTGATGAGATGCTGAGAGTCATAAAGATACCAGAGGAAAAGTTAAGAGATAAACCAGTTGTTAGCATAAAAGAGGGAATTACGTGGCTTGATAGGGAGCTTGGAGAGCAGAGGGATATTGAGGAGGTTAAGGAGGTTATGAAGAGGAAATTCGAGGAGCGCTTTAATGTTAAATTGAAACCATCTACTCTAACACAAAAAGAGAAGGAGATTACTAATAACTTAATTCCAAAATACTATTCTCATGAGTGGGTATTCAGATTATGATGTTGTTGTCATAGGCGCAGGTCCTGCCGGCTCTGTTACCTCTACTATAATTGCTCAGGCAGGATATCGTGTGCTTATGCTTGAGAAAGCTTCTGTGTGCAGTTCACCCTGTGCAGGATGTATCACTTCAGTGATACCACCTTCAAACGTTATACAGTCAAAGATAACAAGAATGCGAACATATTTTCCTGACCTTACATACCATGATAACGATGTTTATGGTTTTGTAGTAGACAGGCGTTTATTTGATACCATGCTTGTGTCTGAAGCAATGGAAGCAGGGGTCGAAGTAAGATGGAATTCTCCACTCAACAGTATTCGCTCTAACTTCATAGAGTATAAAGGTGGAAAGGTAAAAGGAAGAGTTATCATAGGTGCAGATGGTGTGTTTTCAAGGACTGCTCGCTTTTTAGGATTGAAGAAGCAAAAGATAGCGATTTGTGCTCAGTATCACCTGAAAGGCATCAAGGTGTTATCTCAGACAGGGGAGATTTATTTCAATACCAAGTATGCTCCTGGAGGGTATGCATGGGTTTACCCTACGGGAAAAGATTCTGCAAAGGTGGGTATTGGAACAACATGCTTAACCTCGCCACGTAGGTATCTAGATAGATTCATCAGGTCGCTGGCAGGAAGATTTAAAGGAGAGATAACAGAATACATTACAGGCGCTCTACCTGTTGGTGCCCTCAGGGAAAAGCTATGCTATGGTAATATTTTATTAGTTGGAGATAGTGCAGGTATGGCTCATCCAATCACAGGTGCTGGAATCAACAATGCCATGCTTGCAGGCGAGATTGCTGGAAGAACAATAATAGATGCCCTCGAGAGGAATGATCTCACAATACTTAATGAATACGAAATCAAGGTAAGAAAACTCTTTAAATCATTAACAAAAGCACTTGAGAAAAGAAAGAGGTTAGACGCATGTGTCTCAAACCAAGAACTCCAGAAGCATCTGCCTGAACTCTGGGTGGGTTTCAATCATTACTGGTTATGAGTACAGCGTTAATACTTCCTTCCTGTCCTGGTCTGTTGGTGATACGTGCCTCACCTATCTCGGTTTTGATGATTGCACCCTTTGTCAGGATGTTCCTTCTGACGTAGTGGATGTTCGCAGGATTCTCTACGACTGTCTCAATCCTTACTTTCTTTGAGGTATGTGTGGCTGGGTCAAGCACCACCGCGGTATTCTCTCTTAACAGGCGAACCTTTTTTCCTCCTCCTCGTATCTTCACTGTTTTCTTGATTGTCTCACCTATATGCGTGTTTGCAATCTCTCCGCCCAGCTCGTACTTTCGTTTGCCTCTATTGTATTTTATTCTACCGCCTGTGAATCTACGTCTTGATTTACCCTGCCATTTCATAGTGCTCACAACGCTATACTGCAATTAAAGCTTTTGCTTGCCGGTGTTACCCCAACATATTTAAAGCTTTAAATACCCATAAAAAGGGTGATGACTACGTCTAAAGCAGAAGAGTCTAAAAAGACTATAAAGATTGAGAATGTGGTTGCATCCACAGGAATAGGAAGAGAGCTTGACCTCGATGAGGTTATACGTGTACTTGAAGGGGCTGACTACAACAAGGAGAAGTTTCCAGGTGTGGTATATAGGACGAAAAATCCTAAAACTGCTGCACTTATTTTTGGAAGCGGAAAGATGGTGTGCACAGGAGCAAAGAGTATCGAGGATGTAAGCAAGAGCCTTTCCCAGGTTTTTGAGAAGTTGAAGAAACTGGATATTGAGATTAAAGAGATGCCTGAAATCACGATTCAGAATATAGTGGCATCTGCTGACCTCGGTACTGTGCTCAATCTTAATGCTATCGCCATAGGTCTCGGGCTTGAGAACATAGAATACGAACCTGAACAGTTCCCAGGGCTGGTTTATCGTCTGTCTGAACCCAAAGTAGTTATGCTGCTTTTCGGTTCAGGAAAGCTTGTTGTTACTGGAGGAAAAAAACCAGAGGATGCAGAGGCTGCTGTGGAAAAAATCGTGGAAGAGCTTGACGGGCTTGGTTTGTTATAATATCAGAGCCTTCCTTCCTTCTTCAATAGTTCAGCATTGAGTACACTGGCTCCTGCAGCTCCCCTTATGGTGTTGTGCCCCATGCATATATAGCGTATGCCAGGGCGTATTCTACCTACTGAGACCGTCATTCCCCTGCCAAGATTTCTATCAAGTCTTGGCTGTGGACGGTCGTGTTCATGCTTGACCTCAATTACATGCTCTGGCTCACTTGGCAAATCAGATAGCTTGGGGTCAAAGTTCATGAAAGCGCTTTTAACTTCCTCTACGGTAGGATTCTTTTCCATCTCAACCCAGATAGCTTCTGTGTGCCCATCAATCACATTCACCCTGTGACAGCTTGCGCTGATTTTGAACTTGGCGTCAATCACCTCACTTCCGTTGAATTCTCCCAGAAGCTTTTTACTTTCTGTCTCTACCTTTTCCTCTTCTCCACTGATAAACGGTATCACGTTATCCACAATTGCCATGGAAGGTATGCCATCATATCCAGCACCTGATATAGCTTGCATGGACGCAAGATATACCCTCTCAATACCGAATTGCATCAATGGTTTCAGAGTAATCGTCATCATTATAGTGGTGCAGTTGGGATTTGTAATGATATAACCATCCCATTTACGGTTATCCTGCTGGATGTCAATGAGTCCAAGATGCTCAGGGTTAACCTCAGGTATAAGCAAAGGAACATCTTTTTCCTTTCTGAACGCACTGGCATTGCTTGCCACAACAAAACCCGCTTTTGCGAACTCTGGCTCCACCTTCCTGGCAAGCTCAGAGGGAAGTGCAGAAAAAACAATATCAGCTTCAACCTTCTTAGGGTCAACAGGTACCACTGTCATGTCCGCTATTTCTTCAGGAATTTTATTTTCAAGTCTCCAGTTGGCAACATCTCCATATTTTTTACCTGCGCTCCTTTCTGAGGCTGCAAGAGATGTTAACTCAAACCATGGGTGGTTTGCTAATATCTCAACAAATCGTTGCCCAACATTTCCAGTGGCACCGAGTATACCCGCTCTTATTTTCATGTTTATTCCATAACTATAGCTTCATTCGGGCATTCATCCACACACGTACCACATTCAGTACACTCGTCCTCATCCACCTTAGCTACATCATCCACTATCTCTATCGCAGCCGCTGGACATTCATCCACACATATACCACAGCCTGTGCATTCATCTACTTTTACCTTTGCTACCATTCAGGACACCTCGTTTACTCATTGAAGAGGTAAAATATAAACGTAACGGTATAATGTTCTCGCTCTGCTTCAAGTTTAAATTGTAGAGTCCTATTATTTTTTCGCTTTTTTCCATGTTTTCCTTATATCCATTCTTCATCTTTTGTTTCACATCCATTCATCTTAAAATCCTAAAATTGGATTTTTCTAATAAATCATCAGATGTCTCACCCCATTCCAACTTTACCATTCTTTAGCATCTTTCAATCCCTTAGTCTGAGTTTTCTGGTCATCAGTAAGGTTTCAAAGCATTTGGATTCAAAACTGGATACTCGTTTCTTTATTCTTTAACTGCTGTATTCGTCTCTGAGATAAAAGTGTTGACAACATCTTCAGTTGTCTCACCTTTTTTACAATTAACTGCCAAACATCTGTTCGAAAAGTTCCTACGAAATAATTTCAGGACTCTACACTATAATCATTTTCCGATAACTTTAAATGCTTTTAAAGACTTCAACTTATCTGTCATCTGTGTAGGATGTCGCTGATATAAATGAATGAAAAAATCTCTGAAATCCATAAAAAACCTGTGCTGGTAAAAGAAGGAAAAAAGAAGGATTCTGAGAGACTTGAGTCTTGGATGATTGAAGAATATTTCGTTCCATACCAGGCATCTTAACCTTGGGAGACGATAATGGAGATAATGGGAGTCTGCAGTATCTGCGGACGTGCAGGAAAGATGCATACATGCATGCTCTGTGGAAGACTGGTGTGTTCCTCTTGCATAAGAGAAGGAGTTTGTATCCGCTGCTCTCTTGGGAGAAGCTATTCAACCTCAAGAACATAGAAATATCTTGAGGAGATAGAGTCGCTAATGGATTCTAAGAGTAGTTGCTTTGACTTTTCATCATCAGCAACAATACCAAACACTCCTAAGGGAATCGAGATACTGGCATGGAAGGGGCCACCAGTGACCTCACCCCATTCACCAAAGGCTTTCTTGAATATATTCTTCATATTAAGTTCCATATTCTCGGTCTCAGCATAGATGTGAATCTTCGCAGGGTCTACTGCAAACACAAGCGCTGTAGATACACCTTCTATATCCAGCATATACTTGCACACCTTAGGAAGCGTGCTAGGTTCTTTCACATAACCAACTGTTGTGAACAGGGAAGCACCTTTGATTACCTTATTATCAATGGCACGGGAGAGATCTTCAAAGGTCTCAAGTTTCACAGAGGGATGTTCAAGACTGTTTAGTAATTTCATATCCACGTATTTATGAATAAACCAGTATGCTTCAATATCCTCAAGAGTAAAGTTGGTCATCAAGGTCATGGTTTTATCTCTAATTGCAAAAAGGAGCAGAGTGGCTAACCTCTTATCTATTGCCACCCCAAGTTTTCTTAGATAATCTATCATTATGCTTGATGTGGTTTCAGTGGTTCTGATATCACGATAGGTACAGCGAATCCCTTCTGTGTTTCCATGGGAATGAGCTATTACTATCGTCGGGTTGAACTTCTCATCTGTCAGCTCTGTAGGTAGCAAATCAACAAAGGCAATGGCATCCTGAGACTGCGAGATAGCTGTGGTACTGCTCACATCATCACCAAGGATATTGGCAATGGTTTTATTCTGTATACTCCCTGTATAATAGATGTTGGCATCCATATTGTAATGTTCTGCGATTCTCTTCAGAGCTAAGGAGCTTGCAAGGGAATCTGAATCAGGATTGTTTCTGGTATATATGGTAAGCCTTTTGTTTGGTTGGGACATTAATTTCTTGAATGCGCGCTGTTTCCAGTATGTAAAGCTCTTGGACATTTTATTTCTACAATGGTATCATTCTGAGATATATCTTTTTTGACCAGTTTTACTGCGTGATGCTTTTCTTTTATAATAACTTAAGGGATGCGAGATTTGCCTGCATAACTCATCCTTACCTATGCAGTTCCCATATGTGAGCATGGTGGAGCATGAAGGTGATGTATAGACTGTGCCTGTGGAGCCATGAATATGCATTACCTGGTAACGGGTACGCTCTTCATCAAAATCTGGTGATACTCTGAATATCTGCATTACCTTTTCCACATTCATACCTATATTCAGCAAGAAAGAGGTGAGAGCAAACCTCCTGGAATGAGGAAGATTTACTCCAGCTTTTATATCCGAGAGTGCATGTAATATGCAGGGAGGAAAACAGTCCTGCATAATTTCGCCAAACTCCTCGATAGTATGCTTACGTACCTCAAGCTGACTGCGTATTTCAGCAACATGGGTTTCAAGAAGGGTATGTAGCTTAGAGGGAACATCAAGAGGTAGGTTAGACATAACTCTTTTTCTGAAGGCTTCCTGAAGAAGGCGAAGGAACTTATCTTTTGTCAGATATACCATACCTTTCCTTATCCTGCTGTTTATCAGCTTCCATTCAGGTCCAATACCTGTGGCATATCTGATGTAATCAGTGAAATGCAAGGCTATAGTTTTATCTAATACAACCTCTATTCCAAAATCATCAGTTAGTTCCTTCAAAAAATTATTGAACTCCTCCTTAGTTTCAAAGAAATCAGGGTTTTTAAGCAAATCATGTGCAGACTCTGCTTCAGCAAGAGCATACTTACGAATGAGATATCCATCGTTTACGCAGGATACCAATATTCTTGCAACAGGGTATGATAGAAGTTCTTTTTCAGCACCAGTTATATCAGATATCCGTGGTTTTTTGATTTTATCCTGAATGGCTTCAATCACACGCTGTTTTCCCCTCTCTCTCACTCCCTGAAAAGCCGGGTCATAAAAGATCTCATCAATGCTGAAGTTCAGAGATTTTACATATTCTGAGGCTTTGTTAACAAAAGGAAAAAGTGCTAACTTGAAAATATCCATACCTATTCTGATTCAACTCTGGGAGCGAGCATATAATTAACCTCTCCCAAGCCCTCTGCAATCTTAAGCTTTAGCTTGAGAGGGTAATCCTTTCCCAAATCAATAGTAACTTCGTCTGCCTTCCCAGCGATTTTACTTATGTCTGAAAGATAGTCTAAGGAGAACATCGACCTTGCCTCAGCAGGCTGTAAATCTATTAACTCATCCTTTGTCATTTCCACAAGAACCTTATCCGTATCTCCTTCTGCCTCCATATAGAACACGTTATCCCTTATTCCAAGGGACATATAATCACTCACTTTTTCTGCAGCCTTTACCGCTCTCTTTAAATCTTCCCCTCTCATAACAATACGTGCAGGGAGGTCAAGCTCTGGCACCCTTGGCTCTTTTCTGATAGAGGCTGGGTCAAGCAATGACATGGTGTATGAAAGTCCTCTCATCACAACCACCAGCTTGTGGGCATTCTCATCAAGTTCTAACTGGATATTTTCGTTTTTATCAGCCATATCCATTATGCTTGAGAGTTTTGTGAGATCAATACCAATCTCACTTTCAGAAGCGGAAAAGGATTCAAAGGCATCTTTTAATAGCTCTAAACTTACCATTGCCACGTTCGCAGGGTCTACAGCCTTAACAGATATACCTTCTGGAGTTATTTTGAATCTGGCTTCATCTACGAGTGTAGATATTGCTTCCAGAACATCCTTCAGTTTTCCAGCTTCTATTACTGCCTTAAACATTTTAAGCCTCCTCGGTGTATTATATTTAAGAATATTTATAACTTATTCTATCAGGTATTATATTTAAAGGTGCTTACCAAAGCCCTCTAAAACCGTTGGTAACTTTTTTTCACC
>CAZCRM010000050.1:0-10240 GCA_964501085.1 uncultured Methanosarcinales archaeon
GGATTACCTCAGATTCATAATTATATGTGTTTTTGATCCAAGGGTGTTTCAGGATGGCATATATATAGTGGAGAAGTCAGGAGGATAGAATGAACGAAAATAACGAAGAGAGAGAAAAAGAGAAAATCACTCCTGAGCTTGATGATGAGCGTAGAAGACTTCTCAATGTTAGGAAAAAACAGAAAGCTAAGAAACCCTGGTTCAGGCAAACAGATTCTCATAAGAAAAAAAAGTTAGAGGATAAATGGAGAAGACCCAGAGGTCTTCACAACAAGATGAGGATTGGCATTAAAGGAAAACCCGCTGTTGTGAAAGCTGGCTATGGTAGCCCTGCATGTGTACGTGGGCTCCACCCATCTGGTTTTGAAGAAGTGCTCGTGAGCAATATAAACCAGCTTGAACATATTAACGCAAAAACACAGGCAGTTAGAATCGCAGGTAATGTAGGTTATAGGAAACGTGAGTTGATTGAGAACAGAGCCAATGAACTCGGGTTGAGAGTGCTTAACCCCAGAGTAAAGGAGGAATGATATGAATCTAACAAACCAGAGACGTTTGGCTGCTGAGGTCATGGGAGTTGGAGTTCATAGAGTATGGCTTGACCCAGAGGCTTCAGAGGATATCGCCAATGCTTTAACACGAGAGGATATACGTAAGTTAATAGATGAAGGTAAGATAGATAAAAAAAGAATCAAAGGGGTGAGCAGGGCAAGAGCACGTAAACTCCATGCAACCCGTGCCTACGGGCACAGAAAAGGGCATGGGTCAAGGAAGGGTGCCAAAGGTGCCAGAAGACCAAAGAAAGAGCAGTGGATCAAGAGGATAAGAGCGTTGCGAAAGCATCTGAGAGAACTCAGGGATAACAATACCATTGACAGAAAAACCTACAGATTGCTATACCGTAAAGCAAAGGGTGGAGAATTTAGAAGCAAAGCACATCTTGATGCTCATATCCAGCAGCTTAAAGCAAAGGAGGCATAGCATGGCTACAGGGGCGAGATACAGGGTACGTTTCAGAAGGGTAAGAGAGGGCAAAACAGATTATAGAGCAAGAAAGAAATTGCTTATCTCTGGCAAGCCTCGTTTAGTGGTGAGAAAGAGCTTGAAGCATATAATAGCTCAGATGGTTCTTCCCTCTGAGAGAGGAGACATTACTCTCGTGTCAGCAAACAGTGCTGAACTCAAGAAGTATGGTTATAACGAAGCTACAGGCAATACCCCAGCAGCGTATCTTACCGGATTATTGCTTGGATACCGTGCTAAACAGAAGAACCTGAACGAAGCCATACTTGATATTGGGCTTTACCCTGCAACTAAAGGAGGGAGAATATTTGCTGCTTTAAAAGGCGCTGTGGATGCTGGGATTAATATACCCCATGACCCTGAGATTTTCCCTACCGAAGACAGGATAAGAGGCAAGCATATTGATGAATATAGAGGTAGCAATATAGCGGAGCAGTTTGATATGATAAAGCAGAGGATAACAGGTGCATAGTATGACAGAGGTAGAATTTGAGGAAGAGGAATGGATTCCTTTAACACGCTTAGGCAGGCTGGTTAAGGAGGGGCAGGTTACTAGCATGAGTGAGGCTATAAATTCAGGTCTGCCTCTCAAGGAACCCCAGATTGTGGATGCGTTATTACCAGAACTAAAGGATGAGGTCTTAGACATCAACATGGTTCAGAGAATGACAGACTCAGGTAGAAGAGTGAAGTTCAGGGCTGTTGTGATCGTGGGTAATCAGGATGGTTTCGTAGGTCTGGGAGAAGGAAAGGATGCTCAGGTGGGTATGGCTATCAGGAAAGCCATTGATAGCGCTAAAATCAACATAATGTATATTAAGAGAGGGTGTGGTTCATGGGAGTGTGGATGTGGTCTTGAGCATACCGTACCTTTTGAGGTAACAGGTAAAGCAGGGAGTGTGAGGGTTGTTCTCAAACCAGCACCAAGAGGGCTTGGATTGGTTTCAGGCGAAACAGCCAAGAAGGTGCTGGAGATTGCTGGTATAAAGGATATCTGGACAAGATCATATGGAGAAACCAGAACCACTATTAATTTTGCCAAAGCAACATATAATGCTCTTATCAGAACCACTACCATGAAGGTGTGAAATATGTATGCAGTAGTAAGACTCAGAGGTGGTGTGAAAGCAAGACATGATGTAAAGGCTACGCTAAGTATGCTTCGTCTTCATCGTGTAAATCACTGTGTTGTTGTGCCTGAGACCCCTAACTATAAAGGCATGATTCAGAAGGTCAAGGACTATGTTGCATGGGGTATAGTAACCCCTGAAACCTTAGCTGAGATGCTCAGAAATAGAGGAAGGTTAGAAGGAAATAAGCCATTAACTGACGAATACCTGAAGCAAACCACAAAATTCAAATCTATAGAAGAGCTGGCAAAGGCACTATGTGAAGGAAAAGCTTCTCTAAAGGATATACCCAAGTTAAAACCGGTGTTTAGATTACATCCTCCACGAAAAGGTCATAAAGGAATTAAAAAAACCTTTCAGCAGGGAGGAGAGCTTGGATATCATGGTATGGAAATCAATACTTTGCTGAATAAGATGAGGTGAATGCATGGGCAAAACCAAAACCAAGAAATTCAGAGGTTCAAGAACATGTGGTGGAGGCACGCATAAGAACAGAAGAGGAGGCGGAAACAGAGGAGGTAGAGGGAATGCAGGTGGATGCAAGCATCACTTTGTGAAAATGTTAAAGCAAGGTTTGACCTATGGAAAGCATGGTTTTAAAACCTTATATAAAGATAAAACCATTGTGAATGTAGGAGAGATTGATGAAGCTATAGAACAGCTTTTAGCTGAGGGTATTGCAGAGAAGAAAGAAGAAGGGTATTATATCAACCTTGCAGATATGGGTATTGATAAGGTGCTTGGAGCAGGTAAGGTTACAAAACCTCTTTTTATAATCGCAAACGAGTTTTCGGATTCTGCAAAGCAGAAAATTGAGAATGCAAATGGTAGTATTCTGAGTAAGTAAGATGGCCTTTGAAAATCTTGAACCATTATTGAATCGTTTACCTGCAGTAGCACGTCCTAAAGCTCATGTGCATTTCAAGAAGAAGCTTGGATGGACGTTAGGTATTCTTATAGTTTATTTTATTTTGGCAAACATACCCTTGTTCGGGATGGATAAAAGCTCAATTGACCTCTTCGAGCTTTACCGTGCTTTTTTTGCAGGTGCTTCAGGTTCACTTATGGCACTTGGAATAGGACCTATTGTAACCGCATCAATAGTTCTGCAGTTGCTTGTTGGAGCAAATGTTATCAAGATGGATCTTTCTGATCCTCATCAACAGGCGATTTTCCAGGGTTTGCAGAAGTTACTTGTGTTTGTCATGGTGGTGCTGGAAGCGTTACCTCAAGTGATGGGAGGATTTATCAAGCCTGATGCAGGTCTTGCTGCGCAGTTAGGGATTAGTGTTAATGTTATAACATTATTGTTGTTGATACAGATATGCATAGGTGGAGTATTGATTTTATATATGGATGAGATAGTTTCTAAGTGGGGTATTGGCTCTGGAGTGGGGTTGTTTATTATTGCAGGAGTTTCCCAGAAGATTGTTACAGGTATATTCAACTGGAAAATCGATGAAACAGGCATTCCCATAGGACTTATACCCAAATGGATATACTTAGCAGGTCCTTCCTCCCCTATAACTTTAGATTATCTTTTATCCTCTGATGGAATCTTCTTCATGCTTGTGAAAGGTGGCATTCTTGCGCTTTTCAGCACCATTGCTATCTATTTGATGGTGGTATATGTGGAAAGTGTAAGAATCGAAATTCCTCTCGCCCATGCTGCTGTCAGAGGTGCTAGAGGTAGATTCCCTGTAAAACTTATTTATGCCAGTGTTCTGCCAATGATTCTTGTAAGGGCATTGCAGGCAAATATTCAGATGATGGGACTTCTTCTCTCAAGCAGAGGGGTGACGATACTTGGAGAATATCGGGAGTCCACACCTGTAAGTGGTCTCATGTATTATCTTTCTCCAATCCACAGCCCTCATGACTGGATTCCTTCTTTGGTCTCAGCAAAGTTCACAAGTCTTGGGGTAACACCTCCTGCAACATGGCAGATTGCTCTGCATGTGTTTACAGATGCCTTCATGCTCATTGTTGGTGGAATAATATTCGCTCTGTTCTGGATTGAAACCACTGGTATGGGTGCAAAGAGTGTGGCTGAAAAGATTCATAGCTCAGGGATGCAGATTCCAGGGTACAGAAGAAGCAGTGGAACGCTTGAGCGTGTGCTACAACGCTATATACCAAAAGTAACTGTCATAGGAGGTGCATTTATAGGGCTCTTAACCCTCATCGCCAGTCTTATGGGTACCTTGGGAGGCACCACTGGCACAGGACTTCTGCTCACAGTAAGCATCATGTACAGGTTATATGAAGATATCGCCAGTGAGCAGATGATGGAGATGCATCCAATGATGAGAAGTTTCTTCGGAAAGGATTAAAATAAGCTTCTTAGTTCCCAGAGCATTCTTGGATTTTTCTGGAATAACACCTTAAGCAAAGAAGACAATGCAAGCTTACTTACATCCATACCCTTGATTGAATGGGCAAGCTGATTTAACTGCTCATCACTAAGTTTTAATAAAAGAGATTTCACCTTTAAATGCTTGCTCATGCTTTTTCCAATAGAAGACCTCCATCTCTCCTCATACTCCCTTAGAGTATTGGCAGAATAATCTCCTTTCTCCTTTGCCTTAATACACACCTCTCCAGCAATCTTGCCAGCATCCATGGCATTGATGATGCCACCCCCTG
Source organism: uncultured Methanosarcinales archaeon (assembly GCA_964501085.1). Taxonomy (GTDB): domain Archaea; phylum Halobacteriota; class Methanosarcinia; order Methanosarcinales; family Methanoperedenaceae; genus CAZCRM01. The sequence continues at coordinate 4,800 of CAZCRM010000050.1, forward strand.
TTAATGGATCAGACTGCCTTGCAGCATCCCCTACCAACATCAGTCCGTCAGTAACGGTTTTCTTTATAGGTCCGCATACAGGAACACCTCCAAGTACGATTTCCAGTATTTTTGCCTGAGGCATGTGTTTTTCAACGAATCTCTGAAGAAGTGATATCGCCCTTATCTTTCCTGAACTACTTCCAAGAATGCCTATCCCAACATTTGCCTTGTTATCCCCTTTTGGGAATATCCAGAGGTATCCTGAGGGTGCATATTTTTTGCCCAGATAAAAGCTACTGTATTCGCCAGCATCAACATTCGAAACCAGAAACTGGGCACAGGTTTCGATATCATCAGGCTTTAATGTAGTGTTTATTCCTCCCCACCTTCCCACCTTTGATTCAACACCATCTGCTCCAATCACTATATCAGCGTTGATTTCATGTGTTTCACCCATGTACATTGCCTTGATTCCTGCTATAGCTTTGTTGTGTCTCAGCAATCCTGTTGCCCTTGTTTTTACCATGACCTCTGCTCCTGCATCAGCAGCTCTCTGGGCTAGTACCCTATCAAACACCTTTCTTTCTAGGGTGTAGCCAACCTCACTCATGGATACATCTTCTGACATCCTAATCTCGGTTCCGTCAGGTGCTATAATCTTAGAACCTTTCACTTCGGAAGCAATCCATTTACTATCTGGCTCAATATGTCTTTTCAACCCCTCCTTGCTCACGCCCTCACCACATCTCACAGGATCGCCTATTTCCTGTCTTTTTTCAATAAGCAAAACCTCCAATCCTGCTTTAGCACAGGTAGTTGCTGTGATAGAACCTGCGGGTCCAGCCCCCACGATTATGACATCATACCTTTTCTTCATCATAAACCTCCAGCGCACCCACAGGACAGATTTTTGTGCAGATTCCACAGGAGGTGCAGGTGTTGTCTACCTCTATCCACGTTTCTATCAACTCGAGGGCACCCACAGGGCAGACGCTAACGCATGCTCCACAGTATCCACATTTATAACGATTTACACTAATCATGGTTTTTGATTGTTAATGCTTTGAGCACATATAAATTTTACAGATGAAAATAGCAGAACTAAAAAAACCTCTCCATAAACAGACTGAACTCGAAAAGGATTACAAGCAGGATAGCTATAATCAATTCTGAAAGAGCTGAGGGGTCTGGGGAGACAAGGAATGCGAATGCAAGAAGCAGAGCATATATAATCCTTCTCTTTTGTTTCAGATACTCTGGCTTCAGAAGTCCCATCTTCATTGAGAATATCAAAAGAAGTGGAAACTGAAAGATAAGACCCATACTTAAAACCAACGCTATTATGGTTGAGAGTGTTTTCATGACCGAAATCCGAGGGACTGCTTCTGTAGAAGAGAGCATGGTGTATTTAAAGATAAGAGGTACAACAACAAAATAGGCTAATGTTGCCCCTGCTACAAAGAGAATGAAGGATAGAGGTACCACCTTGATGAAAAAGAGTTTCTCGTTCTCATACAATCCCTTACCCACAAACATGAATATTTCATATATCAAAATCGGAGTTCCTATGAATAGTGCAAACATGAAGGAGAGTTTAAGTTTTGTGATGATGAGTTCCATAGGAGAATAGATATTCATCACAAAAGCAATTGGAACATTGGCAGGCATGCTCTGTCTCCATATAATCTGAAGAAGCTCGCCAGAATATAAAAAAACAAGTAGTGTGAGAATAACTATTGGAATTATAGCTATCATGAGTCTTGACCTGAGCTCTTTTATATGTTCGCTCAGTGGCATTTCAACATCTCCGGGTACAGGGCTCATAGTTATCCCTCTATCAAAGCTTACTTTCTGTTCACGGTAAAAATTATCTTATGATTGTTTTAGATATCATGCACTACTGAAGCATAATCATTTTTAAGCTAAAAACCAAGTAATTAGTTATGAACTTTATCCATGCGAGTGATTTTCATCTGGGGTATTATCAGTACAACCTCAGGGAACGATTCAATGACCTCGCAAGGACGTTTAACAGAGTTATACAGTATGCCCATGAGAACGATGCTGAGTTTATCCTGATTTCAGGGGACTTATTTCATAAGCGTAATATCAACGCTCCAACCTATCTCCAGGCATATAAGGTATTAAAAAAACTTAAACATCTCAGAAAAGAGAGTGGAAAACCAGACATACCCGTGTTTGCTATCGAAGGAAACCATGATTTGGCATACCATAGCGATGCACATAGCTGGCTTGAGATACTGAGCGCGCAGGGTTTGCTGCGTCTGTTAAAACTCAGATCCTCCCATGGTGTTGATATTATGGGGGATTATGCAGAGCTTGGAGACATTAGAATTTTTGGGGTACGGTATATAGGGGCTTCAACTCCATCCGAGATTCCGAGGATAGCTCATGAAATCAACACAATAAATGAGAAATACGGGAAGAAATACACTATTTTAATGATGCATTTTGGTATAGAAGGGCAGGCGGTCAGAGAAGGAGCAGAGGTGCCTTATAACTCTCTTCGTCCTCTTAAGGATGTGGTGGATTACCTCGCACTTGGACATTACCATATCCAGTACTCGGTTGATGACTGGATATACAATGGTGGTAGTCCAGAGATTCTATCAGCCTCTGAAGCAGATTTTCCCAAAGGTTTTTATCATGTAACAGACGAAGGTCCAAAACTTGTGAGTTTAAAAACCCGCCCAATGAAGCGTTTCTTTTTGGAAATAAGCAAATTTTATACTCCAGATGAGCTATACCGTGCTGTTGAGTCCTTAATTGAGGATGCAGATATAGATTCAGACATGAAACCCATGATTGACCTGACCTTGTATGGCAACCTTAATTTTCCTAAATCTAGTATCTCCGTAGAGAAGCTCAAGAGTATTATTGATGCAAGGTATTCTCCTCTGTGGTGTGATGTGAAGATTCATAGGGTAGATAGGGAATATGGAGTTAATAAAAGCGATATTGTAGGGTTATCCAGAGAAGAGATAGAGATGAAGGTGCTCTCAGACATGGTGAAGAATGATGGCAGATATAGAGAGCATGTGGACGAAGTAACACGTACGCTTATCGATGTTAAAAAAATGTCTTTGGCAAAAGCTGACCCTGAAAGCATAGTGAGAAGAATACGTGCATCCTTTGAACGTATAACATGATTCTCAGACGTATTGAGCTAAAGAATGTGAAGTCATATAGAAATCAAAGCATTGAGTTTGAAGAAGGCATCAATGGAATAAGCGGGGAGAACGGGCATGGAAAATCTACCATACTTGAGGCGATAGGCTATGTCCTTTTTGATTATCTGCCTTATAAAGAAGCAGATTTTCTCAGACGTGGTGAAAAATCAGGCTATGTGAGTCTTGATGTGGAGGATGATAAGGGTAATATCTACACAATAATAAGATTCTTGGGAAGTTCAACATATACGGTAAAAGGTAATAACCTCTATCTTACAGGGAAAAAGGATGTACTGGACTGGATAATGCACAATTTATTCCCTAGTGTTTCAAGTCGTGATGAGCTTCCAATGATATTCGAAAACGCTGTTGGTGTGCCTCAAGGGATGTTCACCACTCCCTTCATGCTCTCTACAGCCAAAAGAAGAAAAACATTTGATGAGATACTCAGAGTAAATGAGTACAGAGATGCGTATGAGTATCTTAGAGGCGTTATGAATATCATCGAAGAGGGTATCTCTACAATAGAGAATGAGATTGATAAGCTCAGAATAAGAACAGAGAGGTATGAGGAAAAAAAGGAGGAGAGGAGGAAGCTTTTCATAAGCATACAAAAGCTTGAAAAATTATCTGAAGAGTACAGTAAGGAACTGAATATTCAGAAGAGCATACGGGATAGCTTGAGAAAAAAGAGGGATGAAATTGATAAGCTTAACAATAGCATAGAGAGGAAGCATGTTGAATTAGAGGGGTTGCGCAAACAGCTTGCAATGTCCAAACAAGAACTTAGGAGATCAGAAGAAGCAAAGAAGGTTGTTGTGGCGTTATCTGAAGCTAAAAACAGGTATGATGCTTTTAAAAAGAAGCTTGAGGAACTGGAAGGCATGCGAAAGAAGCGTGATGCTCTCAACGAACAATTACATAGAGTTGAGAATACCCTAGCGCATCTGAGGGAAAAACGCAAGGGTCTTGAAGCTTTACAGAATGAGGTTAAAAAATATACTGAAGAGAAAATGAAACTTGAACAAAAACTACATGAGCAGGAGGAACTTGAAACAGAGCTTGAAAAGCTAAAAGGGAAAAAAACAATAGTGCTTGAGCAAATCTCAGATATAAAAAACAGGAGAAAGCTGGTAGGTTCAGAGAATCTCTGTCCTGTTATTAAAGGTATAAAATGCACCTCTGTGAAGGATTTCTCAAGCTATTTTGATGAGCAGCTTGAAAAAGCTGAGAATAACCTGAGGAAAATAGAGAATTTGCTGAAGGATTTGAATATCAAGCTAAAAGCTTTGGGAGACCCTCGCACTAAGGTTAATAATCTCAGCATACTTATTGAAAGAGGAAAAAAAGAAATCGAGAGAATTAGCAAGGATACTGAGAATATCCTGCAAAAAGAGAACGAAGCGATGATGCTGAGAAAGAGCTTGGATAATTATCGTAATCTTGACAGTGATATAGATAAATTGCGAAAAAACATCAAGCAACTTGAGCCCAAATATAAGGAATACATGCAGAAACAACCTATTGCTTCCAGATTTGAAGAGCATAAGAAGGAATATGAAACTCTACAAAAAATGGTTGAGGAGCAGGAGCATGCATTAAGGGAGATGGTGAAGAGATTCAACGAGGTTCGTGAAGGTTTTAAAGAGGATGAGCTTGACAATGTAGAGAATGCATGCGTTGAGCTGGAAGCAAAGCTTCGAGGCTACCAGGTTGAGATTTCTGAAAAAAGCAAGCTTATTGAGAAACTTGAAAAAGAAATCTCAGAGATGGAGAGCTTCATAGCCAAGATAAAGGAAATGAGGTCAAAGCTGGATCAAGAGAAACGATTCAAGGAATATGCAAGCTTTATTAGAGATACGTTAAAAGAATCAGCACAGCATATTGTTCAGAGATTCATGGGAGAAATCAGTGCAGAAGCCAACAATTTATACTGTTCAATAATGGATGATTTCTCCCAGGATATGCGCTGGAATGAAGATTATAGCATAACAATAGTAGAAAATGGTGAAGAGAAGAACTTTTTACAGCTCAGTGGAGGGGAGAAGATGGGTGCAGCCCTTGCTGTGAGGCTTGCTTTACTAAAGGTAATGGCAAACTCAGATTTTGTGTTTCTTGATGAACCCACTCAGAACATGGATGAAGTAAGGCGTGGGAATCTATCTGAACAAATCATGAACATAAGGGGGTTCAAACAGATATTTGTGATATCTCATGATGATACCTTTAATGAGAGATATGCCAATGTGGTGAGAATCCAGAAAATCA
>CAZCRM010000051.1:0-10065 GCA_964501085.1 uncultured Methanosarcinales archaeon
TGTTGAGCATACTCAACCTCCTGAAACCCCATGCGTAAGCGTGGGGTAGTTCACGCAGAGAACCATAATTCTTACCATCCAAATCAGGCTGATAAGGTAATTTGGTTTTTTGCGCTGGCTTTGTTAATTTACCCTTAATTCTTCAGGTAACAGTTTGATTATCACATTTTTCCTGATGCTCTATTTGATGAAATCATTTTTTCAGGATCTCAACACTTGATCTTGCACCTGTGCTGAGTTCTATCTCTCCATTCATGCCGGGTTTTGCATAGGCGTCGATAACGCACACCTCACTCCCTATATCCAGTTCATTTACTAACTCAGCATGTTCTCCCCACAACACCACCTTTATACGCCCCGTATCATCCGAAACATAAATACTGGACACCTTACCCTTTGTCCCATCCTGACGTTCAAACTCCCTTATCACATCCATACCTGAGACATACCCCTTCACACTGCATGTTGAATTCATCACGATATCAGCTATCTGGGTAAATTTCTCAGAATATTCAACAACAGCATCGCTTTTTATGATGCTTCCCCTGCCAATATGTATCTCTGTCTGGTTGGTATATGCATTCTCTCTGGTGAATGCATTCATTATCTCCACAGTATCCCCTTTTTCAAAACCTATATCTTCAGCCTCTGAACCCCATAGAACCACATCTATCTTACCTGTTTCATCACCTATGGATATCCTTCTTATCTTGCCCATGCTCCCATCCTTTCGCTGGAATGTTCTTATGCTTCCTGTATCCAGCACCTTACCCACAACATTCAAATTATTCATTTCAGGTCTTAGTTCGCTGATTTTAAGGGGTGTAAGACAAACATGCACCTCTTTATCCACATGCTCAATATTCCCACTCTTGCTTACATTCACCTCAAGACCTCTTTTTCCAGCCTTTATATAACCCTTTATCTTAAGACTCTGTCCAGTCTTTATATCCCCTATCTTAACAAGGTCCGCAGCCTCATCCCATAAAGCTGCCCTTATAATACCTGTATCGTCTGCAAGAGTAAGGTTCACCACACGTCCAACGCTGTTATCATCTCTATAAAACTCCCTTATATCGCTTATATGCAATACCTTTGCAATAAATGTAACATTACCTTCTACCATATCCTTGATTTTTGTTGTTACATCCTCCCCCATCTCGCTGGCAACAAGCAACGCTGCTGTCCTGTAATCACATAACCCATTGAGCATAGAAAACTTCTCTTCTACCTTTTGCATGAATTCATCCTGAGTAAGCCTACCCTCAACTTTTTTATAAATCTCATATATCTCATCAAAATCCACCATGTTCTTTAAGAAGTAGGATCTGAATAAAAGTTTTCTGGTCTTAATTGCAGAGTATGGGTAGATAAGTATATAATCAATAGCAGAAATCTTCAAGTATATGGAATATTCAGATATTCTGATCACAGCGGACTCAAGTGCTCAGGAGATAGCTCCTTTTGCCATGGCAGTGCATGAACTATTGGGTTTACCTGTGACCATGAGGAGCCTGAATAGAAAAGGTGTACGAATCGAAAAAGGTAGGATTCTAAGCTATGATTACACAGGACCTGTGTTAGAGCAGGTTTTGAAAGAGAACAGAACCATTCGCACCATACCCACAAGCGGGAGATATGCAGGAATACCTGTAATCGTGACCCCTATACGGAATAAAGAAGGGTATGGGATTGCTGCTATAGGGGTGGTGGATGTGGTAGGCAGTGTGGATTTAGGTCTTGTTTTTGGAGACTATCCAGAGGTGGTAAAGCAGGTACAGGAGTGCATTAGATCACGCGTAGCAGTTCCGTAGTAACGTAAAGTATATATTTTTGAAGTACATTCTTATTATCATTATTATGTTGAGGGATGGTTTTGGCGTCGAAGAAGAGTAAAACCAAGAAATCAGATGCTAAAGAAAAGGAAGATAAGGTGTATGTGGGGATAGACCTTGGTACAAATCACACAGCTATTTCCACAAGTGATGGTAAAAAGAAGAGCATCTTGAGTATTGTGGGAACTCCAAGGGATGCTGTAGCATCGAAATTCCTGAAGAAAGAGTACCTTTTTGGAGATGAAGCTCTTAAACACAGGGTTGCTTTAAACCTGTTCAGACCAATTGAGTGCGGAGTACTGAAGAACCAGAAAGAGGATATTGAAGCAGCAAAAGCATTGTTAGAACATGTGCTGGATTCTGTCAATGTTCTTCGCTCAAATGTCAAAAGGTATGGTATAATAGGTGTGCCTGCCCAAGCAAGTGTGCTTAATAAGAAAATCATCACTGAAACTGTAAAACCTTTGTTTGACGGAATCATGGTGGCAAGCGAGCCTTTCTGTGTGGCATATAATATAGGTGAACTAGAGCATTCTTTGATCGTAGATATTGGTGCTGGAACCACAGATATATGCAGGGTGCATGGTACTTTACCAGATGCAGAGGATCAGATTAGCAGTATGAAAGCAGGGGATTATATTGACAAAGAGCTGGTGAGGTTGATCTCAGGAGAGTACACAAACGTTAATATCACCACAGAAATGACCAGAAGGTGGAAGGAAAAGTACTCCTTTGTGGGAGACATTAATGAAGAGATTATCGTAGATATACCTGTTGATTCTTCTTTCCTGAAGCTCTCCATTACAGAAGAGATGAGAAGCGCATGCTCATCCATACTGCCTGATATCATTGCAGGCATATCCAAATTAATTTCCACCTATGAACCTGACTTCCAGAATGATCTCCGTAAAAATATATGGCTTGCAGGAGGAGGCAGTCTGATCAGAAATCTTGATAAGGTTCTGGAAGAGGAGCTTGAACCCATAGGAGGGGGAAATGTTCACAGGGTTCAGGATACTGTGTATGCAGGAGCAGATGGAGCACTAAAGCTTGCCATGGATATGCCTCCAGAGTTCTGGCAGACGTAGTAAATGCTGGAAGAACTTGATGATGCATCATTGGAAACCCAACGCAAATGGTTAAGATTCATGCTTGAGAGGGTTGGCACCAATAACTTACCTCATCTGCTTGATTACTATGAAAGCATTGGATGGATAAGTCGGAAGGTAGCTAATAGGTTGCTTGAACTATCTAAGAAGGAAAAACGCTACATAGCATCCTCTTGGAAACTATCTCCTGAGGAGCATCGCAAGTCTTTGCTCTTTATCGAGAAGATCATGGGTAAGCCTTTGGATTATGACCTTTTTCCAACTGAGAGAGAAAGGGAAGGGTATATTGAGGCAAAACGTCTTGAAAATGAGAAGAAAACGCTTGAAATACAGAGGCGTGAGGTTACTATTAAAAATCTCGAGCGAGAGCTTGAGAAAAAGAACGAGGAGATTCATAAGCTAAATGAAATTATACATGAGCTTGAGGAAGAACTTAACATATGTAGAGCAGAGCTTAAAAAGAGTCAGATGTACAGAAGCATATTAAAGGAAAATCTCAGATTAAGAAAAATGTGATATATATAAACTGAATAAGGAAAACTTAATAAAATAACGTTACATTAAATATCACATGAATATGAAAATAACCTCAAAACCTCTCTACATGCCTGAATGGTTGTTTTCTTTTGAGAAAGATGTGGCAGCTGATATCATTCTTAGTGGTGAGGCAGGAGAGGTGATACGTGAATATAGGAAGAGATATGGTATATCACAAGAAGAACTTGGAAAACTGATGAACCTGCGCCGTGAGTCCATCTCCCGTATAGAGAATGGAAATGTGACCCCAACATTTGATTTTGTGAAAAGATTTATCAAAGCCATGGCTTTAATCGAAGCCATCAGGGCTGAAAGAGCACAGCATGATAAAGTTAATGTATATTTTCTTGAAAATATGGGAAAAGAGCTTGGATTCTCACGTGAAAAGCTTCCATTTGTATTAAAGATTGCTGTGGAAAGTTATGATAAAAAACTCAAGAAAATTCAAAAATCGTTAAAGGGGAAAAACTATGGAAAATAATTCGGTTTTATGGCTTGAAGAGGTTGGAAAAGAAGACATAGCTATAGTAGGTGGTAAGGCTGCGAGCTTAGGGGAAATGATGCAGGCTGAGCTTCCAGTACCTGGAGGATTTGCAGTAACCGCTCATGCATTTAGAAGATTCATAGATGAAAACGAAATAGGGGAAAAGCTTTACTCCACGCTTGAGGTGGATGTGGATAACGCTGAGATTCTTAATGAGGCTGAGAAGAGAGCAAAACAAATAATAATGCAGGCTGAGATTCCAGAGGATATTGAGGATAGCATAAGATCAAAGTATAGAGAGCTATGTGAAAGAGAGGGGAAAGAGGTTTTTGTGGCTGTACGTTCAAGTGCTACAGCAGAGGACCTGCCAGAAGCGAGCTTTGCGGGTCAGCAGGATACCTTTCTTAATATAAAAGGTGAAGATGAGGTACTTGAGGCTGTTAAGAAATGCTGGGCATCTCTCTTTGGTGCTCGTGCTATCTATTATAGAGTAAAGCAGGGGTTTGATCACAGGATGGTAAACATCTGTGTTGTGGTTCAGAGAATGGTGGATGCTGAGAAAGCAGGGGTGATGTTCTCATCCCATCCCTCAACAGGCGAGCCATTCACCATTATCGAAGCTGCATGGGGATTGGGCGAGAGTGTGGTATCAGGTGCTGTATCTCCAGACTATTATGTGGTGGATAGAAGAACAAAAAAAATCAAAGAGCGCAAGATTGCCACCAAGAAAATCATGCATGTCAGAGATAACAATACAGGAAAAACCACTGAGATACCAGTACCTCAAGAGAAAAGGAATGCAAAGGTGCTTGAGGATGATGAGATACTCAAACTGGTTGAACTTGGGGAAATCGTAGAGGAGTTATATGGTGTTCCTCAGGATGTGGAATGGGCTATCAAGGACAAGAAGGTGTTCATACTTCAATCCAGACCCATTACCACTATAAAGAAGAATGAAACAAAGGAAGCTATGGCTATATCAGCGTCTGCAATTCTTCAAGGACTGGGTGCATCACCTGGTGTAGCGTATGGAGAGGCAAAGCTTGTTAATGATGCCAGTGAACTTGGGAAGGTTAAGGAGGGAGATGTTCTTGTTGCAGTGATGACCACCCCAGATATGGTACCTGCGATGAAGCGAGCCTCTGCCATTGTAACAGACGAAGGAGGCATGACATGCCATGCTGCAATCGTCTCAAGAGAGTTAGGATGCCCTGCTGTTGTGGGAACAAAGAAGGCGACTACGATACTCAAGGATGGCATGATGATAACCGTAGATGGTGAGAAAGGGCTTGTGTATGAAGGAAAAAGAGATGTGAGGTTAGAATCCGCAAAGATGGAGACCATATCCTTTGCAAGATCAAAACCAATAACCGCTACCGAGATAAAGGTAAACATCTCTGTTCCTGAGGCAGTTCAACGTGCTCTGGAAACTCAAGCTGATGGGGTGGGATTGTTAAGAATCGAGCATATCATACTTGGTCTTCCAAAACATCCCAAACAGTACATTAAAGAAGGAAAGGCTAACGAGTATGTGAATCATCTTCTTTCAAGGATTCTTATGGTGGTGGATGCCTTCTATCCAAAGCCTGTGTGGGTAAGAACTTTAGATGCACCCACAGATGAGTTCAGAGCAATGCAGGGTGGGGAAGATGAACCCATAGAGCCCAATCCCATGCTTGGGTATAGAGGTATACGGAGAGACCTTCTTGATATTGAGCATTTTGAGCTTGAGGTAAGAGTATTCAGGGAATTGATAAATCAGGGCTATAACAATATTGGTATCATGCTCCCATTAGTTCAGCATCCCTCTGAGCTACGAAAGGCAAAAGAGTTCATGCGTTCAAAAGGGCTGGATATTGATAGTGTTGAAATAGGTATTATGGTTGAGGTTCCTGCTGCAGCTCTTATTATTGAAGAGTTCATTGCAGAAGGGCTGGATTTTGTGAGCTTTGGTACCAATGATTTAACCCAATATACCCTTGCGGTGGATAGGAATAACCAGCATGTGGCACATCTTTATGATGAGATGCATCCTGCTGTGATGAAGCTCATAGAGCACGTCATAAAAGAGTGCAACAAGGCGGGTGTGAAAACCAGCATCTGTGGGCAGGCTGGAAGCAATCCCAATGTAGCAAGACGTCTGGTTGAGCTGGGAATTACCAGCATTTCTGCGAATATTGACGCTGTAGAGGCTGTGAGAGAGATGGTGGCAAGAACCGAGATGCAGCTTATACTCAAGGCTGCACGAGAGAGAAAGAATGATTATTGACTCAACAGCATTATTCGTTCTTGTAGTCATCGCTGTTTCTTTGTATTTCGCTTATTCAAGACAAAAAATAGACTTATCTGCTATAGTCTCCACAGCTATAATAGGAGGTATATGCTTTATAGCAGGTGGTATAAAATGGATCATACCATTGTTTGTCTTTTTTGTTCTGGGAAGTTTGGAATCAAGCTATAAGAAAGCATTTAAAAAGAAAGCGGGTGTGGAGCAGTCTGTACGAACCTATAGAAACGTGTTTTCCAACGGGGGTGCTGCTGCTATATTTGCTTTGATGTATTTATTCATGCATGATGAACTCTATTTTATCGGGTTGATGGGTGCCATGGCAACAGCGATGGCAGACACATCAGCCACAGAGCTTGGGCAGGTGTATGGCAGGCACCCCAGACTTATAATAAATATGAAAAAAGTACCTCTTGGAACTCCTGGCGGAGTGAGCAAGGAAGGACTTTTATTCTCCCTGCTTGGATCAGGAGTAATAGCTTCGCTGTTATTTATATGGAGCTATAGTGTGGCTATATTTATAGCTATCTTGATTTCAGGGTTTGTCGGTGCATTAATAGACAGCTTTGTTGGAGCAAGTATTGAACGAAAAGGATATATCAACACCCACATGGTGAATCTTGTAGCTACCATTGCAGGAGGTTATCTTGCAGTAGTCATATCTCAATAAGACAAAAGCTCATTTGATTGTTTTTCTTCTCAGTCTGCCAAATAATTTTTTAAACCTGCTCTTCCTGATATTCCTGATTTTAATCTTGAGATACCCTCTCTTTGAGTTTATCACCACCCTGAACTCAGCGTCATCAGGACAAGAATCAAGAAAATTCTTCAACTCTCCAGCAACAGTTTCCTTATTAACTCTGGTGTATTCCACACTCATGCAAGTCTATAATCAAATTGGTAATATATATCCTATTCCATAAGCTTTAACTAAAATCAGAGACGTTTAAACAACCAATGATAGATAAACTTGGCAGTTCTCTGCAGGATGCCCTTAAAAAAATCATAAAAGCTGGCAGGATAGACCAGAAAACAGTGAATGAACTGGTGAGGGATATTCAGCGTGCTCTTCTTCAGGCTGATGTAAACGTTAAGCTTGTGATGAAGCTATCCCAGAAGATAAAACAACGTGCTCTCAACGAAAAACCTCTCAGTGGTATGAGCCCTAGAGAGCATGTGATACGCATTGTATATCAGGAACTGATAAATATACTGAGAAGTGCTGATATAAAACTTGTTCCACAGACCATCATGATGGTGGGGCTTCAGGGCAGTGGTAAGACCACCACAACGGCAAAACTTGCAAGGTATTTCCAGAAGAAAGGATTAAAGACTGCTGTGATATGCGCAGACACCTTCAGACCTGGAGCATACGAGCAGTTAAAGAAATTATGCGATAGCGTAGATGTTTTTTTCTATGGGGAAAGAGATGCGAAGGATGCTGTTGCCCTCACAGAGCGAGGATTGAAAGCCGTGGAAAAATATGATGTGAAGATCATAGATACAGCAGGAAGGCATGCTCTTGAGAAGGAGCTAATAAAAGAGATGGAAGAGATCAACAGTGTAGCAAAGCCTGAGCATAAGCTTCTGGTGATGGATGCAAGTATAGGTCAGACGGCAAGCGATCAAGCAAAGGCATTCAACGAATCCATAGGGCTTACAGGCGTTATCATAACAAAGCTTGACGGCACTGCCAAAGGAGGTGGTGCATTATCTGCGGTCTCTGAAACCGGTACAGGTATTGCATTTATTGGTATGGGAGAAACTCTCGAGGATCTTGAACGGTTCGAGCCTGACAGATTCATCTCCCGCCTGCTGGGAATGGGGGATATCAAATCCCTTATCGAGAAAGCAGAGGAGGCTCTGAGTGAGGACATAGATGTGGAATCCATGATGAAAGGAAGGTTTACCCTTAAAGACATGTACAAACAACTTGAAGCCATAAACAGGATGGGTCCTCTCAAACAGATAATACAGATGCTTCCTATGGGTAGATTTGGGGTAAGCATCTCTGAAGATATGTTCCAGGTTACCCAGGAAAGAATGAAGAAATACAAATACATAATGGATTCCATGACCGACAAGGAGTTAGAGAATCCAAGGGTGATTAATAGTTCAAGAATCCAGCGCATAGCAATAGGCTCTGGGACAAGCTATGAAGAGGTTCGAGAGCTTCTGAAGTATCATAAAATGATGCAGAAAGCTATGAAGAGTATGATGGGTGGGAAGTTCAATATTCAGAAAATGATGAAAAAGTTTGGGATGTAGCTCAATAATAATTCATGACGACTACCCACCCAATGAGAACAAGCATACCAAAGACAACAAAACTTATGAAGGTCTTTTTCACAAGTCTAAGAAGTCTGGATGAACCTGCCCATCTGACTAATATAATCTTATTTCCTGTGCTTATTATACTTGCCATTACTCCTGTAAAAGCAGCAGTAGTGGCGGGAATAAAACCATTAACTGCAAGTAAAGTTACAGATGCTGTCACCACAGCACTACTGATAAGTCCTCCTATAGCAATAGCATAAACCCCTGCAACCCCTGCCCACATGTTGGCGAATTTTGAAGCAATGGATAAACCAGCGAAGCCTATGGCGAACTTTATTGCAGAGGAAAGGGCAAAAGGTGATTGTAGATGTATGCTCTCACTCATGGGGTTGGTTTTTGTTCTTATTACAGTAGCTACTGTAAATGCAGTTATGAGAAGCTGTGGAGGTGCCATGAGTAAAACAACCCTGCCAGTGGGATCAACGATGAACGCTATAACAAGATTTCGAATCAGCATGGTAGCATTGGAAAGAATGATACCAACATGACTTGATTCCACTAACTCTTCCCTCTTCTTAGCCATTGCAGAAAGAGCACCAGTAGTTGCCTCGCTATTGATGAGACCTCCCAGCATTCCAATAATGGTAATTCCACCATTCCCCATTCTTTTCATTACCACAAAACTGATGAAGCTGATGGTTGCCACTATAATCACAATCAGAAGAACCCATCTTGGATTAATAATGTCAAAATATAGTTTATTAGGAGTTAAGGGATACAGAATGAAAACAACAGCTAAGAAACGAACTGCACTCAAAATCTCATCATCTGTCAGGTTTGCTGCAAAGGAATGAAGAAGGGGCTTTTCGGCAAGCAGGAGGGTAAGCAATACAGCCACAACAATAGCTATCAGATAGAAATCATAGGCTATAAGAACACCAAGCAGGAATGTGCAGTAAAGAGCAATAGGTCCTGTGATGCCTGGCTGTTTCAGTGTAACATTTTTAATATATATGAACAATATCGAGATTATTGCAAAAAATCCCAGAGAAATCAGCAAAATTCCAAGATGAATGATCTGAGCTAAATATGAGACTATCATGCCTGAGATGCATGATATTGTAAACGAGCGCACGCCTGCGATCAGATCAATATTTCTGGCTCGCCTGTGTTCTCTTTCAATGCCTATAAGAATACCTATGAGTGCTGCGAGTGCTAATTTCTGAAAAAAATCAATGTTCACATCCATGTTGGTAACGAACTGCGGTACTATGTTCTGCATAAATAATCAGAGGATGATATTTTTTAAATATTTATTCCAATGAAACTACCATCTCAATGTGCTCTGCCATGCCTCCTTAAGTTCATCTATGCCTGCGTTAAGTACCACCTCCCCCTTATTCATCACCTTAAACTCCTTCTCAGAGGTTACCATGCCAATATCAGCAAACACATTACCTTTCATGATCTCCTCGAACTCATCTACTTTATCAGGTGCCACAGTCACCACGAATCTGCTCTGGGATTCTGAGAACA